>JBEKGL010000459.1:0-3776 GCA_050012815.1 Thermoguttaceae bacterium | reverse complement strand
CAGGAGGGCAGCCTGCGAGTGGACGCCAACATCAACCTGCACATCGACACCCCGCAAGGAAAAATCGCCACCCCCATCGTCGAAGTCAAAAACATGAACAGTTTCCGCGCGGTCGAACGGGCATTGGCCTACGAAGCGCAACGCCAATATCGGCTTTGGCGGGAGACCGGGCACAAACTGGGCGACGTGCCCAAATCCACCCGCGGCTGGGACGAAGCCGGACAAATCACACACGAACAACGCTCCAAGGAAGAATCCAGCGACTACCGTTACTTTCCCGATCCCGACCTGGCGCCGGTCACGGTCACCGACGAAGAGGTTGAGCGAATCCGCGCATCCCTGGGTGAATTGCCCGCCGATCTGCGCACCCGTCTGGAAAACACCTACGGAATCACCCCTTACGACAGCGACGTGCTTGTAAACCAAGGCCGGGCTTTGGCGGATTACTACATCCAACTGGCCGAAGCCTGCGGCGACGGCAAAATGGCCGGCAATTGGATGCAGCAAGATGTGCTCCGCGTGCTAAACGAGCGGCAAATCGATATCTCAAAATATCCGCTGCGCCCCCAGGCATTGGCCGAACTCTTAAAACAAGTCCTCGCAGGCAAACTCGACACCAGCCGAGGACGCGAAGTCCTCTCCGACATGCTCTCCTCCGGCCGTTCGGTGGCCGAAGCCGTTAAAAGCCTGGGCATCGAACAAGTCGATGAAACCGCTCTGGTCGATCTCTGCCGCGAACTCCTTGCAGCCAACCCCAAAATCGCCGCCGAAATAAAAGAAGGCAAGCAAAAAGGCATCGGTCAACTCATCGGCCAGGCCAAAAAGAAAAATTCCAATGTTAATCCGAATCGTGTAAGGGAGATTTGTTTGGATTTAATCGAGAAGTGTATATAATGGTTTCTGAGGCCTTTTTCCTCCAATAAGTGATTACGAAACTATAATTGTCTGTAGATGGAAATATAATACGTAAAGAATCACAACCATATATTTTGGCAAGGGCCCTAAACATGCGATCTTTTTTATTTGTTGCCATGGGAACAGCCATCTTAATGTCGGGCTGTTCAAATAATGATGAAATATCACGAAAATTGCTTGAACAACAAAAACTAAACGAGACATTATTAAAACAGAACCAAGATATTAATAATAAGATAAATCGAAATAATGAGGAAATGGCCAGGAAGCAAAAAGAAGTCCGTGACGCCCTGATTAAAATAGAAAGCAAAAATAAAGAACTGACCGCGCGGGAGAATAAACTAAAAGAGTATGCAAAGGAGCTGTCCAAAAGAGAAGATAATGTAAAAAAACTACTGGAAGAAGAAATAAAACTGGCTAATGATATTAAAAGTCGTTCGGAACTGGACAGTAAAAGGGCGTTATTCCTGGAAGAATTAGCCGTGGACTGGGCCAAGGCCGCGCAGCGCAATCCACATCTGCCGGAAGCATTGGAAACGGAACTGGAAAAAGAAATCGACGATGCTATAGCCAAAAATCAGAGTAATTCCGATATTCGGGCCATTTATAATAAATACTACGATATGGCCGGGACTCTATGGTATAACAATATAAAAAATTATCTGCAACAAAACGACGTGATTCATATAAAGTCTGACGAAGAATTTGAAAAAACCGCCAAGGAAGCCGTGGAAAAATTCATGCAATTCAACACTAGCCCGGATGATTTCCCTAAAATTGAAAAAAGATATATCGAGCTCCAATCCGCTAAAAAACAAGAAAAATAAAAAGACGCAAGGAACCCTCCTTGGTGATTTTTTGCATTCCACTCCGTAAAAAATGGCCCCCGGCGCCTTTTTTAGTCCGGATTATTCATGAATTCACACCAGCCCGAAGCGCAAGCGAGGGATGGCAAACAGTTTACCCTCGCTTGCGCTTCGGGCTGGTGTTTCGCACTCTGCGTTAAAAATCCTAGGCTATGAATAATCCGGATTAGAAAAAAATGAGAAGAAATGAGCCCCGACCCCATTCCTCATTCCCTCCGATAGATTTTAGCTTCCAGCTCAGCCCAGAGGAATTTACCGATTTAAAATCCCAAGGGATTGTTACGAGCGATGGGCGTGTGGCTCTAAGGTCACAATTTGTGACCTTAGACACCCCTCATTTGGTGTCGAAAATTTTGGCCTTAAAGCCTGGCCGATATGCCAAGTATTCCCCCTACGTCTTTACCGAGCATGGCGCGAGCATAGCCGTGAACGAAGGGGGGAAAGGGGACGGGAAAATGGAACATTCTGCTTTTATGGAATAATCCCGATGCCAAATATTCATGCGGTTGTTTCATTGGCCGAAGCAGGTGCCGACTAGGCGGGCGGATTGGAGCAAGGGATGGTCGGGCGGGACGAGATTTTTTTTGCCGGCCACTTCTTCCAGCGGCACGGGGGCGAAACTATCGCCCCGGGCGGCGATCATCACGCCCGTGACGCCCTGGCTCAATAACTCGATGCAATGCGTTCCCAAGCGCGTGGCCAGCAGTCGATCGGCCGCCGAGGGAGTGCCGCCGCGCTGAAGATGGCCAAGGATCGTCAATCGCGATTCCTGCCCAGTCAGTTTTTCGAGCCGCTCGGTCAATCGCATGGTGTGTTCCAGATGGCGTTGGTGCAGCTCCTTTAGTTGTTCGGAGGCTTTTTTCTTATCAGTTTTTGATTTTGCCGCGCTCTTTTCATCGAGCATTTTTTTGACCAGTCCGACGTCTTCCACGGACATCGCGCCCTCGGCCACGACTACGATGCTGAAGTGTTTTCCGGCCCGGGCACGATCGCGGATGGAGTCGGCCACCCGGCTGAGATCGTAGGGAATTTCTGGGATAAGAATGACGTCCGCGCCGCCGGCGATGCCCGCGCACAGGGCCAGCCATCCGGCCCGGTGGCCCATGACCTCGACCAGGATGATGCGGTTGTGGCTGGTGGCCGTGGAATGGAGCCGGTCAACGGCCTCGGTGGCGATGCCCACCGCCGTATCGAAGCCGATGGAGGCGTCGGTGCCCGCGATGTCGTTGTCGATGGTTTTGGGCAGTGTGACCACGTTCAGGCCCGCCTCTTTCAGGCGCAGGGCGTTTTTCTGCGTGCCGCCGCCGCCGATGCATATCAGCGCATCGAGATGGTGGCGCTTATAGGTCTCGACGATCGCGCCGGTCATGTCGCGGATCTCGCCGCCGATGGGCATCTGGTGCGGCTTGTCGCGGCTGGTGCCCAGGATCGTTCCGCCATTGGTGAGGATGCCGGAGAGCATGGCGGGTTCCAAGGGAATGGTGCGGTCGTGAACCAGTCCGCGAAACCCGTCGCGGAATCCGATCAACTCCATTCGAAAGGGATCGCGAGCGGCTTTGCCGATGCCACGGATTGCGGCATTCAGTCCCGGACAATCGCCGCCGCTGGTCAGAATTCCGATTTGCTTGAACATATTCAAAATAATTTTATAAATAACGCCATTAGAATAATATTTGCAACATTTAATCTGTATGAAATAATTCCGGTGAAAGCAATGTAAAACAATGGAAGAACACTAATCTCCGCTGATCTCTGCAATTTACTTTATTTTATTTTTAATAGGATAATTGCGGTGAGTCACACTCTCCCTACGAAACTCTATTTCGAGATTCTAATCTTTTCGATAAATAATATATAATTTCCCATGTAAGATTACCTAACATAAGAAATGCAAATGAAAGCCAAATCATTCTATATGAGAGTAATAATATTAAAATCACTGCTATTAAAGTCATAATCATAGAGTAGCAATAGACACCTAATACCAATTTAATA
>JBEKGL010000458.1:0-3781 GCA_050012815.1 Thermoguttaceae bacterium | reverse complement strand
CTCGCAAAGTCGCAAAAAAAAGGATCGCGTTTTTTTTAAATAAAGAAAACGCGAAAGAACGAAACCTAGAAAAAGAAGATATTTACTAATTATTTCGTGTTATCGTATTTTACCGATTTCGTAGTAATAATTGAAATTGCTATTTCGTTTCTACCCTTGGCGGCTTTGTGTCTTTGTGAGAAACATGCTTCCTCCTCATCTTTCCTGCGATTTAATCCTGAGTCTTCTTTTCCTCCGTTTTTTCGCCCGGCGGATTTTGTCCCGACGGTTTTGGCTCCGCTTGTTCCTCTTTTTTCGGCTCGCTTTTTCGCAGTTCAAGCAGTGTTATGCCAGAGCCGGTCGCGGATTCGAACTTCTCCGGCGCAGAACCGCCCTTACGATAGGCAATCAATAATTGGTCACCATCGATCTTGTAGATGCCGGAAAAGGCTGATTGCTTAATAACAAATGGAACGCTGCCTTCGGGCATAAATTGTCCCATAAACAAATTAATTCTACCCGGCTGCTTTGTCGAATCTATTTCAAATTGTCCGCCAATAGGGGTGGTTGTCCGGCTGTACATACTCGGATTAGCAAAGGAGAGTTCTGAGATAAAACGTATTATGTCTGTCTTGTAAACCGGCTTACCATCTTCGATATGATTGACTACATTCCACGAGCCTTTTATCGCCTTTTCGTCGTCAGAAAGATGGTATCGTTGAAGCGTTATCATCGCATTATCTGAGCCTGGATCAACCGTAAAACTCTTTGGCCGCTGCTCGGTTTTGAGCGAAGGCAGGTATTTAATCAGGCAGAATTTTAATTCATCTCGGTCGATTTCATAGATGCCAAGTGAAGTCAATTCCTCTTTCATTGTGTTTCCCGACCCAATCCACCTATAAAGATCGATTGTTTTCGGAGTTGCAGTCGGATCGATTCCGTAGCTAAACATATTTTCTGATCCGCTCTCGAAATTTACAATTCGCATGCGCTCATTAGCAAAGATAAAACGATCACCCACAGCAATTTTACTTTCGGATTGCGACAGAGATATGGGGAATTCCGCGTCTTTTTCTTTCCCGATGTGCACCACTTTCCACTGACCCTGTAAAGCCTTTAGTTCTGCCACGGGACTGACGCCCGGCGCTGGCGATGCAGTTCGGCCGTCATCTTTCTTGCTCTTGCCCGTGGATAAACCACTTCCCCGTGCCTCCGGCGGGAGTCCTGGCACAATAGGCACTGATGGTTTATTCACCTCTTGTTCACCCCCTACAGGCGATAAATACTTTTCCAATTCACTCCGCGGCCAGGGCGTGGAAATCTCAAAAGGCGGAAGCGGCGTATTTTCAACTCGCGGATTTATTCTCGCTTGCGGCTGGGCTTTTCCGCTCGTGGAAGTTCTCTTTCTTGGTGAATTATCTTCCGCAGTGGTTGCTGTTTTTCGCTCTTTCCTCCATCCTCCCAGGGTAATCGAGACTTCGGGCTGGCGTAGAATCTGTTGCAGTTGTTTAAGCACGGACGCTTCGGCCTCTTCAAAAGTCTGCCCTTTTAAGTTCACTCGCCCATAACCCGGGCCGAGCGATACTTGCCCGTCGGGTTCCACCAGATATGGACCGTGGATCGGTTCGGCCGGTATTGTTCCATTGGCCCATATATCCAATATGTCGCCCGGTGCTATGCGATGTGCCTCCGGTTGGGCCTGCGGATTCGATCGATCGACCCAACCCGACAACGTGACCGATACTAAAGGTTGACGCAAAATCTGCTGCAAATGTTTTACAATCACCGCTTCGGCCTCGACCAGCGACAGACCTTTGATATTCACCCGGCCATACGCAGGCGGCAACGGGACCGTCCCAGCCGGCTCGACGACATAAATGCCGTCAACGGGCTGTTCCGGAATAGTTTCCATGGCGCGAATCACTAGCGAATCGCCCGACATAATTGTGTAAGGCTCCGGCGGAACCGCCGCCTTGCCATCGGACGTGGATAAATCTACGCTGTGAAATTCCGGTTGATTCTGATCTTTGTTCTTTAGATTAACGAGGGTAATGGAAGCATAAGGATTTTTATTCATTTGGCTTCTCAAAATTCCCAGCAACTTTTTTTCGGCTTCTTTGAGAGTAATCCCGGTTATCTTCCATGTACCATCTCCATAGCCTTTTTTATCAACCATCACAGCATCGCGGTCTATCGTGCATTCTTCATGAAATTCCTTACTATCGGGCGTTACAGATATTCGGATATCCACTTTATCGCCTACGGCAATGAGGTGGGACTGCGAATCGGATTGCTTTGTGGATGTTTTTTCATCCTCGATCAATTTGATGGAAATCTCCGGATTGAAACACACTTCTTTAATTCGTTTTTTCGCGGCAAATTCCGCCTCGTCGAGTGTTAAGCCTTCTACTTTTATCGGACCGAAGATTTTATCGAAGGTTATCGTCCCATCCGGCTCGATAACAATGATCCCGCCGTTCGATTCGCCAAAGTGTTTTATTGCGTTCATTCCACCCTCGACCACCAATGAATCGCCCGGGCTAAGCCTGTAAGAATCGGGCACCGGAGTCATATCGACGGTGAACCGCTGCTTTCGCTGCTCCGATTTTTTGCCCTTGCTTACTGGTTGCTCAGTATTTGGGACAATTGGTGCATATTGACCAGTGGTTTCTTTATTTTTGTTCATGTCCACTGTCACATTTCCCTGCTCATTTACTTGCACATTGCTTCCATCCGGGACTTTGATGGCGGTTGTTTTTCCGTCCTTGTTTATTGTCACAATAATGCCCAGGCTGAAGCCGAAGCCGAAACCCAGGACAAACAGCAAAAGTCCTATGGCTACGAGGATAAACCGTCGGCGGCGGATTGGCTTTGTTGCGGGATGTGCAGTACCTTCGACTTGATCGGCCCTCACCCTAGCCCTCTCCCGAAGGGAGAGGGGACTATCAGTTTCTATTTCGGTAGCCCGGGTAAGCAGCGCGGGCAGTGCGGCATTGGCGCAGAATGGCGCTAGGGCTTCGATCACATCGGACGGTTGGGCAAATCTATCCGCCTGGGCTTTGGCCAGCATTTTTTCCACAACGGCGGCCAATTCCCGCGGAATTTCGGGCAAAACTTTTTCTATCGGCGGCGCTGGGCGTTGAACGTGGGCGGTCATCTTCTCGAACGTGCCCTTGTATTGGCTGCCCTCGAACGGGGCGAAACCGGCCAGGAGTTTATAAAGCGTGCAGCCCAGGCTGTAAATGTCGGCCCGAATATCCACGGCATGACTGTCGGAGGCCTGCTCTGGGGCCATGTAATCGGCCGTGCCCATGGCCTGACCGGAGTTGGTCATCTCTTCCTCGGACTGCTCGAAATGAAATCGGGCCAGCCCAAGATCGAGAATTTTTACTATTCCTTGAGGCGTGAGCATGAGGTTCGATGGTTTAATATCGCGGTGCACCAGCCCCTGCTCGTGCACGTATTGCAATCCCAAACAAGCCTGGCGGACCAATTCGCAGGCCTCGGCCATCGGTATCGGGCCTAACCGTTGCACCAGGCGGCCAAGATCCATGCCCTCGACGAATTCCATTATCAGCACCGGCGCGCCTCCGATCTCCCGCGCATCGTACGCCCGGACGATATGCGGATGGTCAAAGCGCCCCACGGCCTTCATTTCCCGCTCGAATCGGGCAATCGCCCGCTGGTCGCCGGACCGGCCTCGGGAAAGGATTTTAATCGCCACCACGCGGTCGAGCTTGGTGTGCAGCGCTTTATACACGGCCCCCATGCCTCCCTGGCCCAACTCCTCCAAAATCCGATA
>JBEKGL010000457.1:0-3787 GCA_050012815.1 Thermoguttaceae bacterium | reverse complement strand
TCTCCGCGAGGCGACTCCGGCCTTAAATAGACTTCAGGCTGTAGCCTTAGTATGTGTAAACTGCCACGTGTTCGGGTCGGGCGATATACCATGTTGGTCCGACTCCGTTCCAGCGATAGGGATATGAAAGGTTGTTCGAGGTCCACGTCGGCGCGTAATCGCCATTGAACGGATCGGTACCGGCTCTGGGCCGGCTGTTCGAAAATCCGAACCAACGCATGGTCTCCAAGCGGCGCTGGCGTTGATTGGCCCGAAATTCAGCGTTTGCCCGGACCGCCATTTTCGGATCCTGATATTGCCGCATGTACTGTTCGTAGAACCACATTTCCGGCGTGGCTTTTAATTCGCCCGGTGAAATTGTGGTCATTGTGGTTTTAATTTCGCCCGGCACGACAGCGGGTGTTGACGGCTGGGTCTTAACAGCCGATTTTTCCGCCGCGGCGGTAACGGCAGGCGCAGGCGGCACGGTTTTAGTCGCAGGCTTTTGTGCCCAAGCTGGTGCAGTGATGATAAGCCCTAAAAATGTAAACGCGCAAATGCCTCGGAACATGGGTACCCCCCTAGTTAAATATTCCCCATCAAAAGGAGATCTCTATTGATACGTCTATCTTGGCTTCGGCCTTTATGGGCAGTACGGTTTAGACCGAATTTGACGATTATGCCAGCATATCCGGGGCAAATGGAAAATGGAGAAAATGGGAGATAGAAATGGGGTGCCCAAAAAAAGGGGCAAAAAAACGGGGTGTCAAAATATGGGTGTATCAAAATATTTAGCCCCGGATGAATACACCCGGGGCTTTGTGCCCGTTATACCCAAATTAGGAGGCCAGACATTTATCCACAAATTAGGAGGCCAGACATTCTTGTCTGGCCGGAGATAGACAGGCAAGAATGCCTGTCCTCCTGTTTAAAGAATGCCTGTCCTCCTATTCAAAATTGGTCGTGTTATTTTAATGCGTCGAGTAAAATGATCCGCCTGGTGCTTAAAACATTCCCATTCCTCTGCGTGGGTCTTTGGGGCCCTTTTTCTCTTTTTCAGACGAAGGTTGTGCGGCATCTTTTTTTTCGGGTTCTTTATTACTCGATTCCACGGAGCCCATGCTTCCGCCCATTACACCCATGCCTCCGCCCATCGCTCCGCCCCTGGATGGCGGTCTGACTTCGTCGTCAATTTCCGGATTTATCGACTGACGCAAATCTTTCAGCAGTTTTTGAATCTCTTGGTGCACATCGGCTGTTTGTGAAATTACGAGTGTTCCACGGTATGGGCTGATTGAGCACGGTCCGCCGACTTCATCCCAAGAAGTAGAACGGATGGTTGAGGTGATCAACACGATTAGGGAATCATAATTTGGTTTCTTCGAGAAAATGTCCGTGGATTCTCTTTTTTTCTCTATCGGAGGAGAATATACCAGATCATCGATGCGATAGACCTGTGTCTCGAGTCTCGATTCCGCCTCATCGGGCGTAGTAACAATTATCACTCCATTGTCTAGGCAGTA
The DNA here is from genome assembly GCA_050012815.1 of Thermoguttaceae bacterium. Lineage (GTDB taxonomy): Bacteria > Planctomycetota > Planctomycetia > Pirellulales > Thermoguttaceae > JBEKIK01. Next base: position 2,285 of record JBEKGL010000457.1, on the reverse strand, counting down.
GGTGAGACCAATGTCTCTGAATATTAGCCGCAATACCATTTCGGCGGGCACATCCTTCAAGTGAAATGTAATAGGCGTGTCAGATGTTATCCCCGATTCATTAATAGACTTGCCGTCCATGTGATACTGGACTTTGATTACCTCTGCCACATAATCCAACACTGTGGATAGGGGCTGTTCGACGAAATCAGAACTGATGAGTTTATTCAGTTTGGCCCGGGTTTGGGCGTTTGCATCGAGCTTTTCCGGGTCAAGGGCGGTAGTTTCTTTGACTTTTTCGCCTTGTTGGGCCAAGGCCGCGTTTTGAGTTAAACTAACCGGCCCGCCCGGCCAATAGGAAACCAACACGGCGGCCATGATTATGCTGGCCGCAATCGATCCGACTGAAAGACGCATGATCCATCTCCTCTTGTAATACCTAGATACGGCGGTGAACTCCGCGGCTAACGCGGCCGCGTCGCCAAATTCCGCCAATGCCATGGACACCGCCCGAGCCGGCTCGATTCCCTCGGCGGTCAATGCCGCCAAGCGATCTTCGAGGTGGGATAGCAACTCCTCCTCGATCGATTCCTGCTCCTTCGCCCTGAGCCGTAATAAGCGACTGAGCAAGCCCAGATAATTCTGGAACTCTTCGGAAGACATTCCGCCAATCATTACACGCCTCCCGCCTTGTGCCACTGCTTCGTCAGAAGCAGTGATATTAATTCCTCGCTAAGTCCGCTGCTTGCAAGCAGTGGCACACTAACATGGATTACATTCCTCCCACCGGACTGCACGCCCCGCCGAACACCGGGCCGAGCATCCGCCACACGCAATCGGCGTATTCGCGCCACTGATGGGCCTGCTGATGCAAACGCTTGTGTCCGGCCGGGGTGAGTTCGTACCATTTCCGCTTCCGCCCGGTAGTCTCATCCCACCGGCTGCGGATCAGCCGTTCAGCCTCCAGTCGATGCAGCATGGGATAAAGCGTTCCGGCCTGCACGTTCATCAGCCCGCCGGTTGCCGCGGCCAGGCCTTGCTGGATCAGATATCCGTATTTCGGTTCGTCTGCCAGCGTTGACAGCACCAGCAGGTCCAGGTTCCCTCGAATCATTTCGCCGCAAGTTTTGTCAGCCATAACGTTCCTTTCTGTATGTATCGGTAATCTATATATAGCAAATCTATATATCGGTTGTCAATAGGTGCCTGTGGATTTTTTCTTTACATCATTAGGGGGGTGTTGATGGACTTGTCATAGAATTGACATTAGCCCGAAGCGCAAGCGAGGGTAAATTGTTTGCCGTACCTCGCTTGCGCTTCGGGCTAATGTAGATTTATGAATAATATGAATTAGCGGGAATTCCCAATACAAGAAGGCGCCGGCCGAAGTACCAATGAGTGGTTTGAAGTATCTAATTAGTTTGATATACTCGGAATCACATAGCATTTTTTGCTCCGAAGGAGCATGGTCATGTAGCCATGGCCGTTAGGCCCTGGTTGCGAGTGACCATAAACCATTCGCAAGCCCCGAAGGGGCGAGATAGTTCAATATCATGAAACTCATCGCTTATCCACTGGCTGCTTTTCTCACCTTTTTTGGAATTATGTTTGTTGTTGCAGGGGCAGGTGGTAGAGGAAACGTATTAACTATAGTTGTGGGTGTAATATTAATTGTTGCTGCTATAGCGTTTTTGTGGCTGGCTTTGATGAAACCAAAACCATCAGAAACGACCTTGGTGCAAAAGATTGATCTTTCCGGCGACGTGAATATCGAACAAATGAAGTGCCGGTCCTGCGGCGGAATTTTGAACAAGGATTCGATCAGCGTCAGGGCAGGGGGTATTTTCATCAACTGTCCTTATTGCGGCTCGGCCTATCAGTTGGAGGAAGCGCCGAAATGGTAAACGCCCATCGGGCCCTCGGCCGGCTCTATCGTCCATTTGCCGCCATCAGCCGCGACGTGCAAGGATGGTGGGCGACGGTGCGGGCGCGGCCGGCGTTGCGGCCCGGGCTGCTGACGTACTACCTGCATCCTTCAGGCGGAACGCGAAGGATTCATCTGCGCATCGAAGCAGGCGGATCGGGAGTGCTTTTTGTCGATGCGACCGACGCTATTCATCTTAACCCGTCCGCGACGATGATCGTCAAATTCGCCCTGGACGGTTTACCGCAAGATCAAGTTGCTTTAGCATTAAACGGCCGATTCGCCCATGTAAAAAACGGCGAAATCCATGGGCACGTCGAACGGATGTACGCCTTGGTCCATCACCTTTCCACCACCGCCGACCCCTGTGTGACGTGCGGTT
>JBEKGL010000456.1:0-3798 GCA_050012815.1 Thermoguttaceae bacterium | reverse complement strand
CCGGAATTACCGGGGCGACACGCCCCGGCTCTGACTTTTTATGCAACATTCTTTTTCTGAGACTCAATAGCCCCCCGTGAATACACGGGGGGATTATGTTTTCATTTCCTGCTCGCACGTCAATGCCTGCTTTTCATCCTGTTGGAAGATCAACTGGAAAAACAGTTCTTCCAAGTCGGATTCATGGTGCATATCGCGCAATTCCTCAAGCGTTCCTTCGGCCAGGATGTGTCCGCGGTGCAAAATCGCCACTCGATCGCAGATTTTTTCCGCTTCGCGCATGATGTGCGTGGAATAGAGAATACATTTGCCTTGATCGCGCATTTCGGCCACGTTTTTCAAAAACGCCCGGGCCACCAGCACGTCCAGACCCACGGTGGCTTCGTCAAAGATCAGCACCGGCGGATCGTGAACCAATGCCCGGGCCACCGATACCTTCTGCTTCATGCCGGTGGACATCTTCGCCCCCAGCACGTCGCGGGTGTCGTTCATATGCAGCCGGTTGAAGAGCCGCTCCATGCGTGGGTGAAGTTCATCTTGTGGGATGCCGTGCAAACGGCCGAAGTATTCGACCATTTCCCAACCGGTCATGCGATCGTACACGGCGGTGTTGGCCGAAATGAAGCCGATTTTACGGCGCACCTGGTCGGACTGGGTCAGCACGTCGTGGCCGTTGATCGTAGCCGTGCCGGATGAAGGGCGCAGCACGGTGCTCAAGATTCGCAACGCAGTGGTTTTGCCCGCTCCGTTTGGTCCCAAAAGCCCGTAGATTTGCCCCGACCGTGCGTGAAAGCTGATCCCTCCCAAACCCACGAACCTGCCGCGCCGCAAGTCGGTATAGTATTTAGTCAATTCGTGGACGAGGATCATAAGTAGGGGGCAGAGGTCAGGGGCCAGGATACAGGGTTCAGGATACAGGGTTCAGGATACAGGGTTCAGGGTTCAGGGTTCAGGATACAGGGTTCAGAATCATCTAGTTCCCACGCTCCGGCGTGGGAACTCATTTTCTCGACGCTCCGGCATCGAAAAGGTTCTTAACTTACAGTATATCCTCGATATCGAAAATTTGTGCTAATAATACTGTGCATCCGCTACTTTCGATCCCACGCTGGAGCGCGGGAACAAGAGGAAATTTGTGCCAATAATTCAGTACAACCGTTACTTTCGTTCCCATGCCGGATCGCTGGAACAAGACGAAATCTCTAATTTCCAAACCATAATCTCTAATTCATGCTTAACTTACGGTGTTAACCGGCTCGGGTATAAGTCGATAAAACACATCTCGTTTCCGGGGGGTATAACCCGCTTCGATAATGGCGTAACGAATTTCTTCCTCGGTGGCATGAAAACTGGTCCCGGCCGCGGCCACTACGTTTTCTTCGATCATCAGGCTGCCAAAATCGTTGGCCCCGCATCGCAAGGCCAATTGGCCGACAGGCAAACCTTGCGTAACCCAACTCGCCTGGAGGTTGGCGAAATTATCGAGATACAAACGGCTGACCGACAAGGTTTTTAGATACTCGAACGCGCCGATCTTTGGTAAGCGGGCCAACTCTGTATGACTGGGCTGAAAGGTCCAACAGATAAAAGCGGTAAAGCCGCCCGTTTCGTCCTGCAATTTGCGCAATTGCTCCAGATGTTCGATGCGTTGGGCAAGCGTTTCCACGTGGCCGAACATCATCGTGGCCGATCCCCGGCCTCCAAGCTTGTGCCAGGCGCGGCAAATTTCCAGCCATCTCTCGGTGGAGCATTTGCACGGGCTGACTTGGCTGCGAACGCTATCGACCAGGATTTCCGCCCCGCCGCCGGGCAGACTGCCCAAGCCCGACGCTTTCAATCGCCGCAAAACCTCCTCGATGTTCAAGCCCGAAACCCGGGCGATATGCTCGATCTCCGGCGGACTGAAACCATGAACGTTGATCCGCGGAAATCGCTTTTTGACGCCGCGCAACAAATCTTCATACCAGTCGATTTTCAAATCCGGATTCAGGCCGCCTTGCAAGAGAATCTGATTGCCGCCCAGTTCGATGGTCTCTTGGATTTTGCGGTGCAGTTCTTCGCTTTCGATAATGTAGCCTTCCTTGTCGCCAGGCCGGCGGTAGAACGCGCAAAAATGACAGCCGCTTACGCAGATATTCGTGTAATTGATGTTCCGGTCGATGTTATAAGTGCGAAAAGACTCGGGATGCAACCGCCGGACAACAGCGTCGGCCGCCTTTGCCAACGAGGCCAGGTCGCTGGATTCCAACAGCCGCAAGCCTTCCTCGGGCGTCAATCGCATGCCGTCGCGGGCTTTATCCAAGATTTTTTGTATGGGGGTGCTCATTGTGTGAATCGCCCTTGTTCCCAGGCTCCTCACCCTTGTTCCCAGGCTCCGTCTGGGAACATCAAAAGGCTGGCCCAAAGATTCATTATGTTCCCACGCCGGAGCATGGGAACGAGACTACCTATGGTAGTGCTCAATTTTCGCTCCCGAGGGGACTAATCCGTGACGTTCGGCACGCTGGTAAAACAATTCCAATCCCAACTGTTCCTCCCGGCCGAGATAAAAATGCAAGTGATCGCGAAGATAGACCAGACAATCTTGCACGGATATCCAGCCATCGGCGGCTTCGAGCCGGGCAATCTCGGCTATGCGCTTAACGCCCTCGTCTCGAGCCCAGGACAACTGTGCGTCGAATCCCCGCAAATCTACGCCGGGGCGGGCAATCCACATCGCAAATACGAAGGGCAACCCGGTCGATTGCGCCCATCGTTCGCCCAAATCCCAAACATATTCGAACCGGCCGTTATTGGCGGCAATGCCGCGATCGCCGATCACCAGTAACGACTCGGCCTGACTATCCGCCGGGCTTTCGCCGATAGGCAGTGAACGGAGTTCCGGGTCCAAGCCGAATTCATCCTTGAGCAAAATTCGAACCAACGCCGCGCTGGTCCGCGAACCCTCGTCTAAAGCCAGCGTGCGGATACTTTCCATCGGCACGCGGCTGAATAACTTCACACTGCGGACCGGGCCGCGGCAGGCGATGCAGGCGTCAGAAATAATCGTGTAACCCGGCACGCGAAAATACTCGATCGAAGGAATCATGGCCACGTCCAACTCGCCGGTTTTCAAGGCGTCGGCCAGACGGCTGGGCACGTCGAAGACCAACTCCGCCCGCGGGGCAAATTCCGCAAGGCAATATGTCAACGGCCGGGCGTTCAAGTACTGTACCGCTCCCACGCGAATGACGCGCCGTGGGCTATCCGGATGGTTCATTTCCATTTTCATTTCCCGCCGATTGTTGTAGCGTTTCATTATAGTCGTGTACTGATTAACCAACAACCCGCCGTGTATTCACGGCGGGCTATTGAGTCACAGGTAATGAATGTCGTTTTTTCGCCTCAGAGCCGGGGCGTGTCGGGTGCGGAATTCCCGGGGCGACACGCCCCGGCTCTGACTTTTCATGCAGCATTCTTTTCCTGAGACTCAATAAATAGATGTAGAGTGCCTCCACGTACATTCTGTAAAAAATCGCTGCAATCCGTTTATTCGTTACCGCCTTCTCGATGTACGATCAGGTCATTTCGTTAAAAAAAAGCTAGAATTGTTTGAGGCAGGCAAGTGTAATGAGGCCGGGTGATGTGTTACTACATCCTGAGACGGGCTTCTCCGGATTTTACCTTATCTGCGTGAGATGAATTATGACAGAGGCGGCGAAAAACAACCTGCTGGCTTCCTTGGCCGGCGCTCTTCCATCGTCCGACAAAAAAAATCCCTGGGAAACGGTGGCGGCATCGCAACCCCAAGACGCATCG
>JBEKGL010000455.1:0-3814 GCA_050012815.1 Thermoguttaceae bacterium | reverse complement strand
GTTTGATCAAGGCCGCCACGCTAAATAAACTAGGCGCCGGCAGCAAACTAAACTTCAACGGCGGCGGATTGCAGTTCGACGGAGTGTTCGATCCATCCGCGCGCACCATGACCTTCGAGTCCGGCGGCGCGATATTCGATACACAAACGTACACAGTTGCAATGGCCAATTCCATAGGCAACGGCGGCGCAGGCAGCTTAACCAAGGCCGGCTCCGGCACGCTTACCCTTACCGGCTCCAATACCTTTACCGGCGCGGTCAATTTCAACGGAGGCTTAATCAAGGCCACAAATCTCAGCAACCTCGGCGAGGACGACGAATTGAATTTCAACGGCGGAGGATTGCAGTTCAACGGAGTGTTTGATCCATCCTTACGCACCATGACCTTCCAATCCGGCGGCGCGATACTCGATACACAAACGAACAATATCACAATGGCCAATTCGATAGGCAACGGCGGCACAGGCGGCTTGACCAAGCAAGGCTCGGGCACGCTTACCCTTACCGGATCGAATTCCTACACCGGAAAAACGCTAATAAACAGTGGCACCTTGACGGTCGGCAAGACGGCGTCGCTGCCCGGATACAACGCCTCGGGCATGATCACAGTGTCCTCCGGGGCCACGCTGGCCGTTCTGGCCGGGGCCTCCACGGGCCAGTGGGCCGCCGCGGATATCGACACCCTGCGAACTGACGCCACCTTCAACAGCGGCTCTTTCCTGGGCATCGACACCACCGGCGGCGATTTTGCTTACAGCAGCGTTATCACCGGAAGCCTGGGCCTGACCAAACTCGGCTCCAATACCTTGACCCTCACGGGCAGCAATACCTACACCGGAAAAACCCAAATTATCGCCGGCACCTTGACGGTCGGCAAGACGGCGTCTCTGCCCGGATACAACGCCTCGGGCATGATCACAGTGTCCTCCGGGGCCACGCTGGCCGTTCTGGCCGGGGCCTCCACGGGCCAGTGGGCCGCCGCGGATATCGACACCCTGCAAACCGACGCCACCTTCAACAGCGGCTCTTTCCTGGGCATCGACACCACCGGCGGCGATTTTGCTTACAGTAGCGTTATAACCGGAAGCCTGGGCTTGACCAAACTCGGCTCCAACACCTTGACGATAACCGGCTCAAACACCTTTACAGGCGCGGTTAATTTCAACGGCGGTTTGATCAAGGCCGCCACACTAAATAAACTAGGCGCAGGCAGCAAACTAAACTTCAACGGCGGCGGATTACAGTTCGACGGCGTGTTCGATCCATCGTCAAGTACGATGACCTTCCAATCCGGCGGCGCGATACTCGATACCCAAACGAACAATATCACAATGGCCAATTCGATCGGCAACGGCGGCGCCGGCGGCTTGACTAAAAACGGCTCGGGCATGCTTATCCTGTCGAAGTCGCCCAATTACAACGGCGCAACCGTCGTCAATGCCGGAACTCTGCAACTCGGTTCCGGGGCGATCCTGCCCAGCGCCACGACGGTCAACCTTACCGCAAGCGGCGCCACGCTTGATATAAACGCGAATTCGCAGACCATCGCCTCGCTTACGGGTGTGGCCGGCACTGAAGTCAAGCTCGGCGGCGGCACATTGACCGTCGCCAACAGCGTCTCAACCATTTTCGCAGGCGCGATCACCAGTTCCAGCAGCGGATCGCTGACCAAGACCGGCACGGGCACACTGGAATTAGACGGCAAGGTTTCCTATAGCGGCAACACCACGATCAACGCCGGAGTGTTGAAAATCAATAACAATCTAAGCACCACGCTCAGCGCCATTTCCGGCAACGGCACATTGGAGGTCGACGGTTCGTCCTCGGTGTTGACCGCCGGCTCGATAACGGCGAACACGTTGACCATAGGCGCGGGCGCGGAAGTCGTTATCGCGGCAATATCCGGTTCCGGTATTAAACTAGAAGCCAGTATCGAGCCCGTTCCCGAACCCGGCGCACTGACGCTGCTGGGCATTGCCGCCTTGGCAACGCTTTTTGTCGCGTGGAGGAGAAAGCAATAGCGCTGTAAACGGTTTTCAGCGATTACTTTTCCAAACTATCGAGATGGCGCCGGAATCCGCATGACGGATTCAATCTTCAAATACATCCCTCGTATCGGATCGCCCTTTTCCGGGCCCACAATACAAATACTGGAAATCGGGCTGCTCAACTGCTATAATTCCCTCAACAAAGCCGAGATTACAACAAATCAAAGCGGCGCAAGGCGGCGATGATGCACGTTACTTGTTGACGTTTTGTTGTACGTTTTTTTGAAGTGTAGGCGAAACCGCAAGCGGTTTTTTGCTTATCATTTTTATACAAGGAGAATGGGTCATGACTGCAAAAGATATTTTTCGACAAGCGGTCGAATTCGGCCACCTGGTTGTGCGGTTCTATGTAAGCGATCTTACCGATGCCGAACTGCTTGTCCGCTCGGTGCCGGGCAGCAATCATATTGCCTGGCAGATGGGGCATATGATTACCGCCACCCGGCACATGCTAAAGTCTCTCGGACATTCAGCGCCCTATCTGCCCGCGGGTTTTGAGGAGGCGTACACATCCGAGACATCCGGGTCCGACGATCCGGCCAAGTTTGCATCCAAGGCGGAATATCTTGCTTTGGCCGAGAAGATGAAGGAGGCAAGCCTGGAGGCCATCGACGCCACGCCGGAAAACACCCTGGATCAGCCCGGCCCGGAATCGATGCGCGAGTATGCTCCGACCGTGGCCTCGGTGCTGATGATTTTGGGCAATCACTGGCTGATGCACTCCGGCCAATTCGTGCCCATCCGCCGCAAGCTCGGTAAAAAGCCGCTGTTTTGATAAAAGCTGTCAGGTAGCTTGGAAAAGCATCGGGTGCGCATCGACAATCGCTTGTTGATCAAATTCGCTGCAAAAAATCGGCGATTGCCGCGCTAACGGCATCGGGCCGCTCGAGGGGCGCCATGTGTCCGGCCCGCGGGATTATTTCAAATTTGGCGCCGGGTATGGCATTTGCCATCACTTGCATTTCGGCGACGGGAGTAATCGCGTCGTGCTGGCCGACTACAAGCAACGCGGGGCAGTTGATGCCGGACAATTCGGCGGTGAAATCGGCTCTCCGGGCCATGCCCAGGGCGGCGGCGGCAATGCCCCGCGGATCGGTGTGCACGATGATCTGCCGTATCTCCTCCGCCAGATGCGGTTGATTTTGCAGGGTAACGGGAGAGAAAAGTCTGGGAATCATTGTCTCGGCCACGATATGCGATCCTTCGCGCAGGACCTTTTCAGCAACCACCAAGCGATTGGCGGCGGCCTCCGGAGTATCCTTGGCCGCGCGAGTGTCGCAGAGGATCAGTCCGCGCAGACGCTCGACATGCCGGCGCCAGAACTGAAAAGCTATGTATCCGCCCATCGACAAGCCGCAAAGCGCCACCGGTTCGTCGATTTCCAGAAAATCCAGCAGGGCGGCGAGATCGTCGGCAAATTGCGCCATTTCCACAACGCCTTCGCTTATGCCGCTTTGACCGAAACCGCGCAAGTCGGGGGCAATCACGCGATACCGGGCCGAAAACCTTTCGATTTGCCCGTTCCACATGGAGTGGTCCAGGGGAAAACCGTGTACAAACAGAATTGGCCTACCGCCGCCGCGATCGACAAACGATAGATTTGTTCCGTTAATCGTACAAGTTTTCATGTATATCATTGTTGTTCAATTTCAGTAGTTCCAAGTTTGATTTAAATTCGTAAAACGACGCAAGGCGTTGAGCCATCGTGTAATAGGACGACGATTTCGTGAACCATCCAATCGAGCATGCGTTTGAATCGCAGACAT
>JBEKGL010000454.1:0-3816 GCA_050012815.1 Thermoguttaceae bacterium | reverse complement strand
TTACACCCTCGTCGCTGGCGATGGCAGTTCGGACAATGCCTCATTCACGATCGCCGGCGGCATCCTCAAGACCGCTGTCCCGCTCGACTACGAGACGAAGAGCAGCCGCAGCATCCGCGTCCGCAGCAACGACCAGTATGGCGCGTGGACGGAAAAGGCATTCACGATCAATGTGACCGACCAACCGGAAGTGTTTACCGCAACGGCAAGCAATTGGTCCACGTTTGGATTGACCTTGACACTGGGAGACGACGGGAAACTTCACCTATATCAAACCGACACTGCAATCAACGTCGTGCCGCCGCACAATCCGGCCAATGTGACCGGCGTCAGCATTACCGGACGTGATAACACAGACATTTTAATCAACAATTATAGCGGTGCATATAATACTCTATTGATAAATCACGTTACATTTAAGATCAACCAGAATAATGCCATATCGGCCGCTACGGCCGTAACCATCGACGGCGGCGTGTTGGACCTAAACGGCAAGACAGATGCCATTAGCAGCCTGTTGCTGAAAAGCGGTAGTGTTATCAACGGCACACTTGTCGCCAGTTCCTACACAATCGAAAGCGGCACAATATTAGCCGCAATCACCGGCTCTGGCGCATTAACAAAGAATACAACCGGCCAAGCCGGCGTTACCGCAATTAATAATGCGAATACAACAGTTAATGGGGGCACGCTAACGGCGGATTCGATCATCACCGGCACCTTGACGATTGGCGCGGGCACTACAATAACCATTGCTGCCATCGCCGGCGGCCCTTCAAGCACTCTTGCCATAAAGGATACTTTAACACAACTGCCCGTCGCTGTCGTGGACGATTCATTAGCCGACACGACAACAGATCAAACGTCGGCGGCAAGTCAGGTATCCACGTCGACTTCGGTCGGTAATGCAGCCATCACGGCACAAGTTATCTCCGTAAGTGAAGTTCTTCCCGCGCCGACCGCGACACCGATTGAAACATCGCCCATTGCGCAGATCGCTGCCTCTGGGAATTTAGCCGTAATATCAGCGGATAGTATTTCTTATGCAATTGCCGAAACTATTGCCATGCCTGAAATAAATGCAGACAAGGCACTTTTAGAACAAGTTATTTCGGACTCATCCACGCTGCGGCAAAATGACTCTGCCATAAAATATACCCCGCAAAAAGAACCAATCTATTCCCGGCATGATTTTACACTGCCGCAGCAGATCATCGAAAGCCGGCTGGAAAATTCTCTTTCCACTGGCTTTGGAAATACCACTGGAACGCCTATACTTGAATCGTTAGGCGACAAATTGCCGTCGCGTGTGAACAAGATTGAAAAGCATGTCACTACGTCGGCCATAAGCAGCAGGCAAGCCCATCTCGCGGTCTTGCAGACAAATATTCATAATTCCCGCTGGGTAGATACCGACGCGGAGGCGGATTTCGACATTGCCCAACATGTTCGTGCGGGAAAGCACGCCAAGCAATTGGAAAAAGCGGTTGATGAAGTTTTTGCGGAAGAGGAAGATGTTATTCCAGCCGTACTATAGCGCTGAACTATAGTTGTGGCGTGTCTTGCGGCAAAAAGGCGATAGGTCGCCGTTTACCGGGCTTTGGCGACTTGGCGGAGGTTCAGGTAATCCACGGCGATGCCTAAGACCTCATCCAGATAATAATCGCGGACGATGCCTTTGTTGCTGGAATTATTGAGTTCCTCGAAGGTTTTTTCTTCTTCTTTGTCGGCGTTTAGCTCTTCCCGTTCCTTGACGAACCGGGCTTCGTTCAAGGTAACCGATTTTTTGGCCTTTTGTTCTTTATAGCGGACGATGTTTCGCTGTTCTTTTTGGAATTTATCCGCGGCTTGCACGCGCTGTTCCGAGCAGTGTTTGAGCTGCTCGCGGATGGGCGGGGTGACGAAATCGAGGTGCTTATACGTCAACGGTTCCACGCGGTCGAATTCCAAGGGATAGTCGAGATCAGCCTCGCCGACGTCGTAATTGCTGGTCAACGAAGGAAGTTCGATATCGGCCAGCACTCCGCGTTTTTGCGTGCTTTCGCCGCTGGGCCGATAGAATTGCTGTATGGTGACTTTCAAGGCGCCCATGGTGTTTTTTGTATTCGGCAAATTGTCAAACAGGTGCTGGCCTATGTCCAACAGGCTTTGCACGGTGCCTTTGCCGTGCGTGGAATGGTCGCCGACGATCAGGCCGCGGCCGTAATCCTGGATCGCTCCGGCCAGGATTTCGCTGGCCGAGGCGCTAAATTTGCTCGTGACCACCAGCAACGGTCCGGACCAGACCATGGCCGGATCCGGATCGAAACACGTGGAAACGCGTCCGTCCGCGTCCTTGACCTGCACCACCGGACCGCTGGAGATGAACAGGCCGGTGAGGTTGATGGCCTCGGCGAGCGATCCGCCGCCGTTGGAGCGAAGATCGAGCACCACGGCATCCACGTTTTTTTTGTTGAAGTCTTCGAGAATCGCCCGGACGTCGCGGGTGCAGCTTCTATAATCGGCGTCTCCTCGGCGGTGCCCGGACATGTCATTGTAAAAGCTGGGCAAATTAATCACGCCGATTTTGAAGGGAGCGCCGTCGGGTCGTTTGCCTGCATCGAAAATCTTGCCCTGCGCCTCGCTGTCTTTCAATTCGATTTTTTCACGAGTCAAAACCAACATCTTTTTTTCGCCGCTTGGGCTTACCACTTCCAGCCGGACCACCGTGCTGTGCTTGCCGCGTATGAGATCGACCACGTCGTTGAGTTTCATATCCACCACGTCAACGATGGGGCCGTCCTTATCCTGGCCCACGCCCACGATTTTGTCCTCTAATTTCAAGCGGCCGTCTTTCTCGGCCACTCCGCCGGGCACGAGATGCTTGACCACCGTGTAACCGTCGTCCCATTGCAGCGACGCCCCAATGCCTTCCAATTCCAGGCGCATCATAATGTTGAAATTCTCAAAGTTTCTCGGCGACATGTAATCGGTATGCGGATCGAACGAAGTCGTCAGCGAATTCAAATAGATTTCCAGCAAGTCATCGGCATCGGTCTGATGCATGCGCTTGGCATAGCTGCGGTAACGCTGAGTGAGTCTGTCGACGGGGCTTTTCTCTTCTATATTCTTGCTTATTTGTTCGGTTTTGGGTTCCTTTACAGTCTGCTCGCTTTGATTTTGAGCGTTCTTTTTGATTTCGTCGGAATCGCCCGCGCTTTGGTTGGAGTCTTTGACCGGATCCGAAGCGGCGGTCTTCTTTTCCTTTTCAGTTTTCAGCACCAGCAAATCATACTTCATGCGCTTGCGCCAGCGCTCGCGGGCTTCGTTGGGGTCCTTGGGATATTGAAGCTGGTCTCGGTCGACGAGCATCTCCTCGTCGATCGTGAAGTCCTTGGGTTGAGCCAGTAGTTCGTCCACGATTTTCACCCGTTCATCCACCCGTTGCAAATACCGCTGAAACACATAATAGGCGAAACTAACGTCGTTCTTTTCGATCATCTTGATCAAATCGTCCTGGTGCCGGGTGAATTCGTCCACGTCGGACTGATAAAAATAAACCTTCATCGGATCCAACGATTTCAGAAACGTCTTCAGCCACCGGGTGGCAATCTCCTTGTCCAAGGGATGACGCGAAAGGTGTTCTTGAAGCAGCAGCCTCCTAACTACCAAGGTGATTTGGCTATCCTCCCGTCTGGGACCAACGGGATCGGCCCACACGGCCGGGACAAGACAACCGGCTATAAGAGCAATAAACAATGCCATGCGGACAAAACGACGGACATGGGAATTACTTTGGAAATCTGAACTCATTGCAAGACCTTTGCTAAAATGGTT
>JBEKGL010000453.1:0-3821 GCA_050012815.1 Thermoguttaceae bacterium | reverse complement strand
ATGGTAGGTTTTAGTTTTTAGATTTCGATTATGAATGGGTCAGTAAACTGACCATCCCTTAAATAATTGCTGAGCCCAAATCGCTATTCCCCAATCTCTAATCCCTATCCCCTAACTGCTGCACAACGATTGCATTATGTGCGCTGGTGGGCAGGCCGGTGCCGATGATCAGCACAATGCGATCGCCGGGGTTCAGTAAACCGCTTTGTCTGCCTAATTGGGTGACATAATCGAGCAATTCCTTGCTCTTTCCCACCGGTGCCTCGGCCAAGGGGAAGACGCCCCAGTACAGGCACATCCGCCGCAGAGTGGCTTCGCTCTCGCTCACGCCCACGACGGGCACGAAATTGCGATTTTTCGACAATGCCAAGGCCGTGGCCCCGCTGGAACTGGCCACAACGATCAGCTTGGCCGCGACCTGCTCGGCGATGCGGCCGGCGGCATCGACAATTGCTCGAGTAATCGGACTTATCGCCGGGGTTTTTGCCGAGTCTAACAAAATGGGGACTGGCTCCCGATATTTCTCTGCAAACGATTGTGATTCGGTACCGGGCAGGGTGCCTGTCCCCATTATGTTAGACTGCATTAGTACCTCAACGGGCTGAATCCAGGGGTGCGGCAGCATAGGCTCGGTGGCCAGGGCGATGCGGTGCATCATTTCCACCGCTTCTTTGGGATAATCGCCGATTGCCGTTTCGCCGGATAACATGCAGGCGTCGGCCCCGTCAAGAATCGCATTTGCCACGTCGGTGACTTCAGCCCGGGTGGGCAGCGATGAGTGTTGCATGCTGTCGAGCATCTGCGTGGCGATAATCACCGGCTTGCGCTGCCGATTGCAGGCGGCCACGATTTGCTTTTGGGCCAAGGCGACCCGGGCGATATCGGTTTCCACGCCCAAATCGCCCCGGGCGACCATCACGCCGTCGGCCGCCGCGACGATTTCGTCCAAGTGGTCCAACGCCTCCGGCTTTTCGATCTTGGCTATCACTTGCGGTAAAAAGGGGACTGGAACTTTCCCCTCTACCTTTGGGAAAGGGTTATGGTGAGGGCTGGCCAGTAGTGATTTTAACTGCCGCACGTCATCGGCCGAACGAACAAAACTCAAGCCGATAAAGTCAATGCCGATTCTGGCGGCCCAAACGGCATTTTCCCGGTCGGCCGGACCCAGGGCCGGAACGCTCAATTTCACCCCGGGCAGATTAACCCCCTGCCGGCTGCGGATCAGACCCGGCTGAACAACACGGCATTGGGCATAATCAGTGCCCCGCTCTTCGACAACCAGGCTGACCGTGCCGTCGGCCAGCATCACCCGATCGCCGACCGCCAGTTCATCGACCAGCGGTTCGTATGTGGTTGTCAAGTCCTGGGGTTGCCGGGCGACCGTACCGCGGACGAATCGCACGCTTGCTCCAGCGTGACAATCCATTTGCCCGCCGGGCAGTTCGCCCAGGCGGATTTTCGGTCCGGCCAGATCGGCCAATACAGCCACGAATTGGCCGGTTTGCTCGACCGCTTGTCGCACCGTGGCCAATCGGGCCTCGTGTTCCCGGCGCTGGCCGTGTGCCATGTTCAGCCGAAAAACATCCACCCCGGCCATGATTAAAGCCTTCAATCGGTCCAACGATTCGCACGCCGGCCCGATAGTGGCCACAATCTTCGTCCTGGAAAACCGTCCCGCCGGCAATTTTTGTTCCATGTATTATTTCCCTTTCAAGGATTTTTATATAATGCTAATATAATTTATTGGATTTTGTATGACAATGCAGGGCATGAAAAGGGACATCACCAATTTCCGGGGAGAGAAATAGCGGACAAGCAATTCCGAGTGAAGACTGAATTCTGGAATTTTCCACCAGGCGTTACCGGGGCTCTAGTGTCGGCCGGAGATTATGCGCAGGGGATTCCGCTGGCTTTTGTGTTCATAAATTGATATTATTAAGGTTGAGAATAAACATTATGAAACTGACTGTATTTTTGTAAGATAGAATAGTCGGAGGTTTCCGTTGAGCAAAATAGGGCTTATTCGCCTGCTTACAAAGAACGGTCTTTATTATCTGACCGAACACGCATACGATGAAGCGTTGGCGGATGGTTTTGATATCTATGATGTTGAGAATGGCATCCTAAACGGCAAAACACGGAGAACATGGCCGCGCGAGGGTAAATATGAAATTGTCGGTCCAGCCCTGGATGGACGACCAATTGGCGTGGTTTGTCGCATTACTCAAGGGCAAAAAGTTCGGGTTATCACCGTTTACGAAGATCAATCTAATTAAATAACGTAAAGGGAAATGGTCATGTCATTTTGGGAAGGCGAACGGTGCGAATACTGCAACGGAATCATTAAAGAAAAAAATACCGAACTATCGCGGAAGTTCAAAGGGAAGTACGTGGTCATTGAGAATGTGCCCACCGGCGTCTGTTCGGAGTGTGGAACGCGCCATTATACGGCCAATGTACTAAAATCAATTGAAGAGACTCTTCGCGGACGCAGGAAGGCAAAGCGTGAGGTCCGAGTGCCTGTGTATTCACTCTAATCGCACAGTCGATTCAATTCTGATAGGCAGGCTCACCAATTACGTTTTCGGGATTTCTTTTGCCGCGGGTTTTGCCGGGGCGTTGGGATTGGTTGATGCTGACGCACGGTCGGTCAGATACTTCATTAGCGTCGCACCCAAGCCGTCCAGGGTCGCGCCGCCGCCGAGGGCCAGGATTTCGGGCATGATTTTCATGCCGCGTTCGGCCAAGGCGGTGGTTACGTTGATGACCGCCGTCGGTCCCTGGCCTAGCGCACGTACCTGGGCTTCAAAGCCCTTGGCCCGGGCAAGTCCCACGGCTTCCACCTCGGCGCCTTTGGCTCGGCCTGTTTCGGCGATGTAGGTCGCTTCGCCGTCGGCTTGGTTCTTGCGGGCCTGGGCGGTTTGCGAGGCGATTTCCACGCCCACCTGGGCCTGGGCCAATTGGGCCTGCATGTCGGCCGTGCCTTTGGTCTTCTCCATATCGATCCTGATTTGCTGGGCCTCCTGCTGCATCTGGAACGTGGCCTTCTCCTGGTTGGCGATCTCGCGTTGCGTGAGAACCTTGACCAGTGCTTCCGGTAGGACCACATCCTGGATATATACGCCGCGGGTTTCCACTTCGTATTGGCTTAGTTGAGCACGAATGTGTTCCAGCGCGCTTTCCTGCACCTGCTGGCGGGTTTCGATGAAATGGATTGCCGGCATGCTTTGGAGCGTATCGCGGAAATGATTGCCCACGGCCGCTTGCAGCACTTCGTTGACAAGGTTGGCAATCGTGCCGACCATGCTGATTACGCGCGGAGCCGTGGTATCGGGCACGTGGATCTGCACGACCAGTTCTATCATGAAGACGAAGCCTTCCCGGCTTTTCGCTTCGATTTGAGACAATCGCTCGTCGAGTTTGTGGGCCTGGCTTACCGCATCGGACCAGTTGAGGCTCAGAATGGCCGTGGGCACTTTCTCGGCTTCATAACAACGGGGATTGATGGCGTACTTACCGGTCCGGAGCGGTTCCTGCCATATACCGCGATGGCCGGGCCGAACGATCGAACCGAACTTGAAAGCGGAGCCCGAGGTGTCTTCGGTGGGCCGGCCCACGTAGGCCTTGATGACCGCCACCTCGCCTTGCTTGACGACCAACATGGGCACTTCCTCGACCTGCACCAGAAACGGATTTAAGAGGTATGCTCCGTAAAGCAGCGGATCGTGCTGGAGCCCGATCTTACCGCCGGCCTTTAAGAATGCATCGAAGTCCTGGTAGTTGTTGTGCTGAACTGACTTCGATCCGATCAAAGCCTCGAT
>JBEKGL010000452.1:0-3832 GCA_050012815.1 Thermoguttaceae bacterium | reverse complement strand
CTCCGCTATGCTTTTTTAGCCGGAGTGCTTTCCAGCGTTTCCTTGGGCGTGGTGGGATCGTACGTGGTTACCCGGCGGATTACTTACATCGCGGCGGCCATCGCGCATTGCGTTTTGGGCGGAATCGGCGCAGCTCTATATCTCGACAAGGTCGTCGGCTGGACCTGGTGCGACCCAATCTACGGCGCAACTGCCGCGGCGATCCTGTCGGCGCTTATCATCGGACTGGTCAGCCTGTATGCAAAACAACGGGAAGATACGGTCATCAGCGCGGTCTGGGCGATCGGCATGGCCGTGGGCGTGTTGTTTCTGGCCAAAATTCCCGGCTATGTCGATCCGATGAGCTACCTGTTTGGAAACATTCTGCTTATATCCCGGCGCGATCTTTGGCTTGTGGCCGGCATGGACGTGCTCGTGGCGGCCGTGGGTCTGGGTTTCTACAACAAGTTTCTCGCCCTGTGCTTTGACGAAGAGTTCGCCGAACTCCGCGGCGTGCGGGCAAAGGCGTTCTACCTGATCCTCTTGTGCCTGACCGCATTGACCGTGGTGCTTTTGATCCGCGTGGTGGGCATCGTGTTGGTGATTGCGCTTTTGACCCTGCCGCCGGCGGTGGCGGGCTATTTTTCCCGGCAACTATGGCAAATGATGCTGCTTGCCATACTATTCTGCGCTGTCGTGGTCGGGGCGGGAATCGCCGTGAGCTATCCGATGGATCTGCCCAGCGGCCCGGTAATCATCCTGCTGGCGGGAGGTGCATATCTGTTGGTGACCATTGCCAGCCGACTGCGTCAGACATACAAACGGTTAAAGAAATAGCACTTTGACTATTCTGAAGTGTCGAGTACAATCGCCGCTACTTCATACTTCGCACTGGCCGCCTTAGGCGTTCCTGCTGTCCACGATCCCTGGGTAAGGCCAACCTGCAAAGAGGAAATGGTCAGCGGCGGTCATCGTAACGTGGGGATGGCGAGAAAGGGAACTTTTTCAGGACTATTGGAGTCCAAGAGATAGTGGACCATTTTCCCCGTAAAATCACATACCCCCGCCCAAAGGAGAAGGCTCATGTCTAAAAAGCATATTCCCATCGTGGTGTTGCTTGCCACTTTCGCTGTCGTTTATACCGAGTTTTACGCTACGGTCTCCGGCGCAGCCGAAGCCAAACCTGATGCACAGGCACTTGCAGTCGTCCAAGGCAACAATGCCTTAGCCTTCGATCTGTACGCCAAGCTTCGAACGGAAAACGAGGGCAACCTTTTCCTTTCGCCCTACAGCATCTCCACGGCCCTGGCAATGACCTATGCCGGCGCCAAGGGCAAGACCGCCGCCGAAATGGCGGAAGTATTACGCTTCACGGTTCCCCAGGAGCAACTTCATCCGGCATTTGCCGCTTTGGCGGCAAAGCTGCACGGCGATGTCAAGAAAGAAGGCTATCAGCTTCGGATCGCCAATCGGCTCTGGGGGCAAGTTGGCTACCATTTCTTGCCTAAGTTTCTGCAAGCGACCCGTGATTACTACGGTGCGGAATTGGCCCAAGTGGATTTTGCCCAAGATACGGAGGCTGCTCGGCACACTATCAACACCTGGGTAGCAGAAAACACGGAGGAGAAGATCAAGGATCTGATCGCAAAGGGAGTTTTAAACCCGCTGACTAGACTCGTATTGACCAATGCCATTTACTTCAAAGGCGACTGGCAGAGCAAGTTCGAGGCCAAAGCAACGAAGGACGCTCCCTTCCTACTCACACCTCAAGAGAAGGTAAACGTGCCGATGATGCACCAGATGGGCATGTTCCACTATGGGGTCGTCGACGAAGTCCAAGTTCTCGAACTACCCTATGTTGGCAAGGACTTATCAATGTTCGTCCTGCTGCCAAAGGAAGTCGATGGACTTGCTGACTTAGAAAAGAATCTATCCGCTAAGAATCTCAGTATATGGATATCAGGGTTGCGGGAGCAAGAAGTCACAGTCCTGTTGCCCAGGTTCAAAATGATCTCAGGTTTTCGGCTGGAACAGGTGTTGGGGTCGATGGGGATGCCACAGGCATTTTCAGGCGAGGCGGATTTTGCCGGCATGACCGGCAAGCGAGAATTGTCTATTTCGGCAGTAATTCACAAGGCATTCATTGACGTAAACGAGGAAGGCACGGAAGCGGCTGCCGCTACGGCGGTCGTCATGGCCAGACCGTCGCCGCCTAAACAGAATCCAACCTTCCGTGCCGATCATCCGTTCCTTTTCCTGATTAGGGATAACCGGTCAGGCAGCATACTATTCCTGGGCCGAATGGCAAATCCAAAAGGATGACCAAGAAAGAAAAGAATTCGGCCGATTAATTCAATGGTAGGGTTGTGCTTGCACGCACATTACGGTTCTGTTTGGGTTATGATTTTTTGCCCTCTTCTTTGTCAAGTTCCAAAAAACTTTCATCGGCTATAGCGGTAAGTTGATCATCAGACAAAGGCGGAATATCAAGAGCCACACTCCGGCGTATGATCTCCGCGGCCACTTCTATCTTATCTGGTTCTTGTAACGAGTCGAAAGATCGAATAAGGTTTTGGGCTTCTGTTGTCATTCAATCGGTTCCCACTTTAGTTTTTTTGCCCTAGATGAAATTTTAACAATTTTCGTGAGGCTAATACTAATTATACTTTAAAAGGCACGGAATTCCAACCCTACGTCTTCGTACGTTTCAGCATCTCCTCCACATGCACGGTAATGCAATCGGCCAAAGCGTCGGGATTGTAGCCGCCTTCCAGAACGCTTATTACGCGACCGTCGGCGTACGTCGAAGCAACGTCGAGCACGGCGTTGGTAAGAGTAATGAAGTCTTCGGTTTCCAGGCCCAAGTTGCCGACCGGATCGACGCGATGGGTGTCATACCCGGCGCTTATAAGCACCAATTCCGGCTTGATTTGGGCGGCGAATCGATCCAGGTTGTCGCAAAAGCGGGTCAAATAATCTTTTCGCGGCGTGCCGAATTGCACGGGCAGATTCAGCGTTGTCCCAAGTCCCGGGCCGCCGCCGATTTCGTCCTCGTCACCCGTGCCCGGATAAAAAGGCCAGCGATGGATGGAAAGCACGCCAACCTGCGGATCTTCCCAAAAAGTCGCCTGCGTTCCATTACAGTGGTGAACGTCCCAATCGACGATCAATACCCGGTTGAGTCCCAAGCTGTCGATGGCCGTTCGGGCGGCGACGGCGATATTGTTGAATATGCAAAAGCCCAGGGCATGTCCGATCATGGCGTGATGGCCGGGCGGACGCACCAAACACACCGCCTGGGTGTCTTCGCCGCGGACGACCCGCTCGGTGGCGTCGCAAGCGCAGCCCGCGGCCAACATAGCCACCTCGAAACTGGCCGGGCTGACAATGGTATCGGATTCGATATGACCCCCGCCCGACTTGGCATACGCCCGAATCTCGTCGATATACCCGGGCGAATGAACCCTGGCCAGACGCTGACGCGAAACCGGCTTGAACGCGGGCCGCTTGAATTTGGCCATAAGTCCGGCCTTTTCCAATCGATCCGGAATCGCTCGGATGCGATCGGCGCACTCCGGATGATGGCCGGTTTCATGGTCCAGGAAGCAGCGGGCAGAGTAAAGTAAGGTCATTGTTTTGGTTTACAGTTTACGGTTTACGGTTTCCGGTTTTCAGTTTTTCTTTCCCCGGAGGCTTGAGAGGCGTTTCCGGCTCTTGCCCGGATTATTCATGAATTTACACTAGCCCGAAGCGCAAGCGAGGGACGGCAAACAATTTACCCTCGCTTGCGCTTCGGGCTGGTGTTTCGCACTCTGCGTTAAAACTCCTGGGCTATGAATAATTCGGGCTTGAA
>JBEKGL010000451.1:0-3846 GCA_050012815.1 Thermoguttaceae bacterium | reverse complement strand
AGGTCAACGCCGTTTCGAGCACTGGTATCGCGACAATCAGGTTTATTTCATAACCGCTAGATGTTGGGAAAAATTTCCCGCCTTTGCCTCCGAGGAAGCGAAGGCCGTTTTTTGGGAGAAATTCGATTTATACGCGCGCGAATCGCTATTTACGCCTTGGGTGACTTCGCTGCTCGTAAATCATTATCATATACTTGGCTACTGCAAAGAGGGATTGAAATTAGGCTCGATGATGCGCAAATTACACGGCTCAGTGGCAAAATTGGTGAACGACCTGTTGCCGAGGCGTCAATCGCCTTTTTGGGGAGACGCGGGACATCAAGATTACTTCGACGGATGTATCCGCGATGAAAAGCAATGTCGCCGCGCTTATCGTTATACTCTAACGCAAAGCGTTCGCCACGGAATATGTAAAGACTGGCGCGAATATCCGCATACTAAAGTCAACGTGGAATTGGAGCTTGGCGTGCGAAGGGCTTTGCAACTGAAGGCGTTTTTAGAGGGCGTGCCTTATAAAAGGTACCAACGTGGAAAAAAAGAATAATCAGAAATTTAGGCTTTTTACCGGGTCACTAAAGTGACCGGCCCTTGAAAATCGAACCAAAATCCATTAGGGCTGGTCACTTTAGTGACCCAGTTAGTGATCCGGTTTTTTCCGTGGCGTGCCGGCATTTACCCAGGGACATCAGCGCGAAGGCCGTGCCGTATTGCTGGTGGTAATTATACATGGGAAAATCCCACCACGACCCGTCTTTTTCCTGCACGGCCAAAAGCACGTGGGCCAGTTGGTCCTGGAAAGCCGGGCGGTCGGCCTCCGGCAGCAATTCGATGCACCGCGCGGCGTAGTAATGTCCGAAATAAAAGAAATATCCGGCCACTTGGAACCAGGATTCGTGGGGCACCGGGCGTTTGCGCCCCATATCGAGCCACCCGTTGCGGGCGAAGAGCCGGTCGAGCCAGTTTATCATAATCGCGTCGGTGACCTGCGGATCGCCCCAAATCCGCATGGCGGCGTTGCAGGCCTGCGAACGTCCCAAGCTGCCGCCGGGCAGATTTATCGGCATCTGAGGCACATACTTCAGATATTCGCCGTAATTGTAGGAAAAGTCCGGCTTGCGCTGCCGGACGATCGAGGCCTTGCCGCGGTCGATCAGGCGCTGCGGCGCATCTTCGCCGACTTTCTTTGCTTCCGCCAGGCCGATCAGCACCGCCGCCGTTACAAAACTGATTGAAGATCCGGCGGGTTTTTTCGTTATGTTTTTTATGTCGTAGTACGCCCAGCCGCCGTCAACAACCTCGTAACGCTCCAGCATATCGATCTGCTGTTTAATGAGTTCATGGATTTTCCGGGCGCGATCGGCGTCGTCCGTTTTTCGGCCCAGCATGTGCGCAAGGGCCGGAAGCGAGTAGGCATGGGCCCAGACGTTGTAAAAGGCGTCAGGGACTTCCTCGCTAGGCGGATAGCCCGTTGTGGTGCGGCGCACGTGCGGCAGATTCTGGAATAGCCATGCCTCGGCCCGATCCAGGGATTTAACGATCTCGGGCCGGTCGCCGCCGACCTCGATCAAGGCGGAGATGCACATCGAAGTGACGGCCGCGCGGAAGGCATGATGCGATCCCGGCACGGGCGCGTAAATGTCGCCCGGCCTGTAAATATCGGCCGATCCCCAAGATCCGTTCTTGTTCTGCGTTTTCAGCAGAAATTCCAAACCGCGTCCGACCGCGGCGTCGATTTCCGCCGCCGGCGGCGTGGGAACGGGTCGCGGACGAGGGCCTGTTTCGGCCAAAGGCGATGTTTTTTTCAGGGCTGGTTTTTCCTCGCCGGCCAAAAGCGGCAAGACTAGCAGCAAGAGCAAAATCGTCCAACCAATTCGGTTTCTCATGTTGCATTCCCGCTTGGAGTTTTTTTATACGGTGCGTAATAAACAGTGGACGTTGGACAGCGCGAAACCGCAAGCGGTTTCCGAAAAGGTTTTCAATTTTCAGTAATCAGTTTTCAGTATTTTCCTACGGCCTCCAGCCTCCGGCCTTTTAAATTCATCCTTCAACCTTCAACCTTTATTTGGCGTCCTTGGGCGCTTCCAGGAGGATTTTGTCTCCTTCGGAAAGCCCCTTTAGGATTTCCATCTGCTTGTCGTTCTGTTTGCCTATCGTTACTTCGCGTTTTTCCGATTTACCGTCCTTGGTTTGCAGATAGACGAAGTGTTTTTCATCGTCCAGCGGATCGGTCGAAACGAGTTTCGGCGGCACGATCAAGGCCTCGGACTTGGAGTAGGGCGTAAGTTTGATCTTGCAACTCATGCCGGGCAGGATGACTTTCGAGACCTGATCTTCCAGGTCCAGGCTCAGTTGAAGGTCGAAGCTGCCCAAGGTGAAAGGCACCTTGCCGACTTCGTCCACGGTGACGTCAAGCTTGATGTCCGGATAGCCCGTGGGCCAGGCCTTGCCGTCCATGCCGTTGCGGACGTACTGCAAACGATCCTCGGAAATCGTGGAATGAATGAATAGCGGCCGAGGCTCGACGATGGTCATTACCGCGTGATGCGGCATGACGTTGCCGCCGCGGCGGAGCGTTTCGGCGAAGGAAGCGATTTCGTTGAACTTACCGCGTTGGCATCGGCCGTAATAAACGTATCCGTCGGCCGGGGCCTTGATCTTCATCAGTTCCTGATCGGCCAGAAGGTTCTTCAGCCGTTCCTTTGAGCGGACAAGTTGCACCTTTTGCCTGGGGACCTCAAGGCGGAGTTTTTCCAGCGTCAGGGGCAGTTGCACCTTATCCTTGTTCCAGGCCAAGGTTCTGTGTTGGACGGCTTCCTTGATTTGCTCGTCCATGCGGGGAAGTTGATATTTCATCGCCTGATCGCGTTCGTACTCCTCCCTTTCCAGCATGAACTCGGCCCGATCGACGGTATTGCGGGCGCGTTGGAGCACGATCTTTTCCGTCTCTTCGGTCAGATCGTCGGCCTTGTACATTTTTTCCAGTTGTTCGAGTTCCTGGCGTGCATATTCCAACTGCTGGCGGTAGATTGTAACCATCTTATCCATTGTTTTTATTTCCATCGACCGGGCGGTCTCGAAGTAATTTTTCTGGTCTTCCTCGGCGAGCCGCTGCGCACGCCGACTTAATTCGAGGTCCAGCGGCGTGCTCTTTTCCAGGGTGGCCAATTGGTCTTCGGCCTGCTTGAGCGACAGTTCGGTAATTTGCTGCTCGCTGCGGAGATCGGCGATTGCCTTGTCGATTTTCTCCGAGTCGAACTCGATGAGCACGTCGCCTTTCTTCACCCGGGCGCCGTGTTCAACCGCTTTCACCACGGTAAAGGACATCCATTCCTCCGGGTGAAATATGATTTCGGTCATGTTGCGGCTTTCGAAAGAGCCGTCCAACTCGAATTGGATCTTAAACGGCTCGCGCTTGACGGTATAAGTCGGCGCGGCTGGAGGCGCTGTAGCGGCGGCGGGTTCTTCTTTTGCCGGCTTGGCGGCAGGGGCGGCGGCGGGTTCCTCTTTTGAAGGCTTTGCGGCAGGTTCTTCTTTAGCCGGTTTAGCGGCGGGCTCTTCTTTCGCCGGTTTGGCGGCGGCGGCGGGTTCTTCTTTCGCCGATTTGTCGGCCGCGGCGTCGTCTTTGGCAGATTTATCCGACTTGTCCGAAGATGGTGCAGCGGCCATCACCGCCATGCTCAACCAGGCTGAAATGATAAAAAATAAAACTAAGCTTCGCAGGCGGCAGTTCATG
The DNA here is from genome assembly GCA_050012815.1 of Thermoguttaceae bacterium. GTDB lineage: Bacteria > Planctomycetota > Planctomycetia > Pirellulales > Thermoguttaceae > JBEKIK01. Next base: position 113 of record JBEKGL010000451.1, on the reverse strand, counting down.
ATTGATCTCCTGAGGCTAGTGCAAATGCGGGGTAGGATCGTGCCAGCGGACGTGGGTTAACGGAGCAGGGCCGCAACCATAACTGAAATGGGTGCAATGCCATCCGTCCGGCC
>JBEKGL010000450.1:0-4895 GCA_050012815.1 Thermoguttaceae bacterium | reverse complement strand
GGTGAGGCGGGCGGGGATGGGGAGTTTTATGGTGAATTGGGTGCCGCGGGCTGGTTCGCTTTGGAGGGTGATCTGGCCGCCGTGGGCGAGGATTACTTTCTCGGCGATGGGCAGGCCCAGGCCGGAGCCGCCGCGCTTGGTGGAAAAGAAGGCGTCGAATATACGCTGCCGAGTGTCCGCGTCCATGCCGCAGCCGGTGTCGATCAGGTCCAGGGCCACGCCATCGGCCGTGCCGTAGGTGCGAATGACGAGCTGGCCGCCGTCGGGCATGGCCTGTTCGGCGTTGAGAATCAAATTCAAAAGCGCCCCGTGGAAGGCCTCGGGATCGAGAAGCACTGTGGGCAGATCGCCGGATAGGTAGTCGATCACCTCGATCTTGGCTTCCTCGGCCTTGGGCCGGTAAAAATCCAACACGCGGCGGACCTGGGCGTTCAGATCGCAGGATTCTTTGCGCAGGCGATGCGCTTTGGCAAAGCTTAAAAAATCGTCGAGCAGGTCATGCAGGCGCTGACATTCCTGTTGCACCAGTTCGATTTTTTTAATTGCCCTGCGATCGCGGGGCGAATCGCTCTCGCGCAGGTCCTCGGAGAGAAGCTCCATGTTGAGGCGGATGGTGGAGAGGGGATTTTTGATCTCGTGCGCCAATCCGCCGGCCAGCCGGACGATCTGTGTATACTGATCGACGAGTTTTTGGTTGAGCTCGTCGGCGGATTCGGCTGCGGAACGCGGCATGAAAATAGGGATCAGAGGTCAGGGGTCAGGGGTCAGAAATAGTAGATGGCAGTGATGGCGGAACCGCAAGCGGTTTCCACTGTTCATTCATCCTACATACCTCATCCTTTTCTAATCCATGGTCACTAGCGCGGCATAAAGCTACAAACAAACCCCCGGTGTGTTCACCGGGGGCTAAATAAGTGGTGTATAAACTCCTGTACTTGATGTGCGTAAAACGCGCTCAAAGCACAAACAAAGACTTTGTTCCTTAGTGGTCAGTGGTCAGTAAACTGACCACCCCTCTCTAATCTCTAATTCCTAATCCCTAGCTTGGGGTTTAGTTCGCGCATGGCCGCGCGGCGGCTGAGCTTCACGCGGTCTTGATCGTCGATGGAGATGACCTTGACTTGCATGGGATCGCCCACCTTGCAGACGTCGGCCACGCTGGAGACGTATTCGTCGGCCAATTCGCTGATGTGGCAGAGGCCGTCCTTGCCGGGGATAATTTCCACGAACGCGCCGAAATCCTTGACGGAAGTCACTCGGCCGTCGTAGATTTTGCCGATTTCGACCGAAGCCGTGAGGGCCTCGATGCGTTGCATGGCTTCCTTGGCGCCTTCCATCTTGTTGCAGGCCACGGTCACGGTGCCGTCGTCCTCGACCTCGATCACCGCGCCGGTGGCGTCCTGGATGGAGCGGATCATTTTTCCGCCCGGTCCGATCAAAAGGCCGATCTTCTCCGGATCGATGCGGGTCCGCAGCAGGCGCGGCGCCCAGTGCGAAATTTCGGGCCGCGGCCGGTTGATGGTGGTCAGCATGGTGCGGAGAATTTCGATCCGCGCTTCGCGCGCCTGCACCAGGGTGTTTTTAACGATCTCTTCGTCGATGCCCTTGATCTTCAGATCGAGCTGGATTCCGGTGATGCCGTTTTGCGTGCCGGAGATTTTGAAATCCATGTCGCCGTAGTGGTCTTCCTCGCCGAGGATATCGGTCAAGAGCACGTAGCGATCGGACTCTTTGACCAGCCCTATGGAAATGCCGGCCACCGGATTGCTGATGGCCACTCCGGCCGCCATCAAGGCCAGCGTGGCCGCGCAGACCGTGGCCATGGAACTGGATCCATTCGATTCCAAAATGTCGGAAATGATGCGGATGGTGTAGGGGAAGGCGTCGGGGTCGGGCAGGACCGGCTTGATGCTCCGCTCGGCCAATGCGCCGTGTCCGATTTCGCGCCGCCCCGGGCCGCGAATAGGCCGGCACTCGCCCACCGAATACGGCGGGAAATAATAGTGCAGCATGAACTTCTGCGTATACTCTTCCAATAGCCCGTCCACGCGCTGCTCGTCCCGACCGGTGCCCAGTGTGACGGTGGCCAGGGCTTGGGTTTCGCCGCGCTGGAACAGCGCGGAACCGTGTACCCGCGGCAGCAAATCGACCTGGCAGGTGATGGGGCGCAATTTGTTATGCTCGCGGCCGTCGGCCCGGGTGCCGGAAAGGATCAAATCGCGCACCACCCGTTGCTCCAAAGCGTCCCAGGCGTTTTTGAAAGCCTCGGGTGCGATGGCGTCTTCGGCCTTTGGGTCGGGAATCATCTCGGCGAGGACTTGTTGTTTGATGGCGGTGCAGGCGTCGGCCCGGGCCTGCTTGCCCTCGGTTTGTTTGGCCGCGCGCAGGGCGTCGCAACATTTTTCCTTGAGCTTTTCAATCAAGACATTGGGCTCGGCAGGGGCGTACTCGGTTTTGGGTTTGCCGGCCTTGGCAATCAATTCTTCCTGCATTTCGCAAATTTGCCGGATGTACTGGTGTGCGGCCAGAATGCACTCGGTCATTTTATCTTCGGGCATTTCGCTGGCGAAACCCTCGATCATCAAAATCGATTCCTTGTTGCCGGAAACGATTAAATCCAGATCGCTGTTTTCCAATTCGTCGTGTGTGGGGAAGGGGATAATTTCGCCGTCGACGAAGCCCAGGCGTATAGAACCGATCGGCCCCTGGAAGGGCAGCGGAGAAACGCAAAGCGAGGCCGAGGCCCCGTTCATGGCCAGCACGTCCGGATCGTTCTGCCGGTCGCTGGCCAGGACGGTGGATAAGACTTGCACTTCGTCCATATAACCTTCGGGAAACAAGGGCCGGATGGGCCGGTCCATGAGCCGGGAGGTGAGGGTTTCCTTGGTGGTGGGTCGGCCTTCGCGTTTGAGGAATCCGCCGGGGAATTTTCCGGCTGCGGCTACCCGCTCGCGATAATCGCAGGTTAAGGGGAAGAAATCGCCGGGCCGAGGGGCCCCCGAAGCGGACGCGGTCAAGACGACCGTCTCGCCGTATTGGACTAGACAACTGCCGGCGGCTTGCTTTGCGAGTTCGCCGGTTTCGATGGATAGAGTAGAGGCTCCGATTTGACGTTCAATTCTGACTTTCAATGTAATTTCCCACTTTCATCTGGTTGCGAGATTTGCACAACGTGTAGGCAGGAGAAAGCCGACGGGACAAAGCCCGCCGAAGCACACGCGCCGCACGAAAGCCCTGGCATCGACGACGCGCCCCGCCGGGCGAGTCGGCCTGAATAAAGGGCTATAAGCTCCCGATTGCTATTTGCGGATGTCGAGATGCCGAATGATGTCGAGGTAACGCTGCGGATCGACCTTTTTGAGATAATCCAACAGACGCCGTCGCCGTCCAACCATCATCAGCAAACCCCGCCGACAGGCGTGGTCCCGCTTGTGTGTGCGCAGATGCTCGGTTAAGGAGTTGATCCGCGATGTTAGAAGGGCGACCTGGACTTCGGGCGACCCGGTGTCCGCCGAACCGCGCCGATACTGCCCAATCAGTTCTTGCTTCCGCTCTTTTGTAACGCTCATCTGCTACCACGACCGCTGCGACCCGGTTGGCTCGGGATGCTTCCCTACGAAGCGCGATCCTCCCACTTTTTTGTGAAATCTCTTCCTACTTGTTTGTAATAACTACTGAACCAACCAGTTTACCTAATATCGAGTTCTATGCAACGGGGAACAATTAGATATCTGAAAAAAATTTGTAAAAGATCATTGTCCCATCCTTGTGGGTGGTGTGGATAGGCAATTTACGTTAATTTGGGTATTTTTTACCACTGTTTATTGATTCTCAGGTAATATGATGCCGAGGTTTCCCTCAGAGCCGGGCCGTGTCGGTCCGGAACCAATCCTTGTTTTTGTATCTCATGCTTTCGCTATCTCGCGTTTTTACGCTGAAAATGGTGATATTGGTTTTATGAAAAGACATGTGCTTGTCTTTATTGTCTCGATGATGATGCTTCTGCCCGCCTGTCGGCAACGGGGGCTGGAACTTGGCGAGGTCCAAGGAATGGTTACCCTTGACGGAAAGCCCCTTGCCCGGGCAACCGTGATTTTTGAGCCTAAAGCCGGCGGGCGCGCATCCCGAGCCGTCACCGACGCCTCGGGCCGGTACCAACTCGTCTACCTCCGCGACACCAACGGCGCACTGGTCGGATCGCATATAGTAAAGATCTTCACCGCCTCGGAAGACGATCCAAAAGAACGCATTCTCGCCCGCTATAACAAGCAATCCACCCTAACCGCCGATGTGGCCTCCGGCGCTAACGAGCACAATTTCAGTTTGACTTCCAGATAGTCCAACCATAATAAATACTGATTTACGCCAAGTTGTGTTGAAAGATTGAATTAAATAAAGTGCGACTATTCAACGGATTGCAATAAAACGATAATGACTCCGAGTAAAATGATCTTTTTCACCACGAAAACACGAAAGAACGAAATTACGAAATATACACACACATATATTTTTTCGTTTTTTCGAGCTTTCGCGTTTTCGTGATAATTTGTGGTGAGGCTTTTATGCTAAAAAAGATCAATTGGCAATTGATTCTTGATCATAAAATTGTTGCCGGTATTATTGCCGGTTTGGTTGTCTTGATAATTGCTTCTCTATTTAATTCTATTTTCGGAGTATGGATCTCGCTCATTGTTGGTTTAAAATGTCTATGGGAATTATTGATTTACAAGATTCCTACACCTGTTTGGGTACTTGCCATTCTTGTTATTGTGTCTTTAGGATCTCTAATTATTTTCTTCATTGCTTGGATACAATCGAAAATGCAACCCCCTTGGATAAAATACACAGAAGATATTTTCGATGATATACGATGGCGTTGGGAATATTCGGGAAAA
>JBEKGL010000449.1:0-3858 GCA_050012815.1 Thermoguttaceae bacterium | reverse complement strand
GGCGGCTAACAGGGCAAAGATTGCAATAGAGCCGGTAAAACGAAGCATTCTTATTTGTTGAAGCATTCCTATTTGTAGTCGTTAATTGATTGTTGTTTCCAGGATTTTCTTTTTCAAATGACAAGGTTTGCCTCACCAAAGACACGTCCGGCCACGGCAATCTCGGCAACTGTGAGCATAAACATCAATGGTAGCCGCCGTGTATAAGCCCGTCAATTATGACAGTAGGACTTGCGGGTGCTGCGATACGATGGTAAATTGGTTGTCTAATTTCCTCCCGTCGGAAATTAGCGAGATGTAACGCAAGTCATTGCCAGGAAACGACTTGCCAGCGTAGCTTCAATTGGCAGAGCACCGCATTCGTAATGCGGGGGTTGTGGGTTCGATTCCCTCCGCTGGCTCTTTATTGAAAATTTCCATGCGAATACGAATAAATCTTCCCCATCGGAGGAGCCTTTTTCGATGACACAAATCCTGGATTTCGATTTAAAGCGACTGGTCTTGGTAAACGATACTTTCGGGCCCCGCGAAGTGCGGCAAATGCAGGAGGCCATCGCCCGCGATTTCTCGCAATATCAGGTGCTGCGCGACGCGGTCAACGAACTACAAGCCAAGGAAGAGCAAACCCCGGCAAGCAACGTGCGATTTGGAGTATGTCTACATTTGTTGGGACGATACTATCGAGCAATCGAGGTCTTGCGGCTAGCCGACGGCGGCGCCTTAGCTCATTATTTTTTGGCCAAATCGCTTTTCGCCCGTGAGGATTATGCCGCGGCCCACGATTGTTATCTTGCGGCGGAAAAGGCCGGTTATGATATCGGCGAATGCGCTTTGGGCCGGTCTGAAGCCCTGCGCTATGCCGGAAAGGCCGACGAGTCTCTTGCCGTTTTGGATCAACTCTCCGGGGCCATCGAGCAAACCGCCGATTATCTGGCCCAGCGAGCGGCCACGGTTTCGGCCTTGGGCGGCAATCCATTCGAAGTGATCGCACTTTACGAACGCGCCGTGGAATCCGATCGCAATCATCCCGGGGCGCTGTTCGGTTTGGCCATGGAAAATGATCGGCACGGCAACGACGATACGGCCATGGAATTGTACAAACGGGCCGTGGGCCGATTTCCCGCAAACGTGGGTTCGCTCTTGAATCTGGGATTGCTGTACGAGGATCGCGAACAATACGATAAAGCCGCGCAGTGCTATCAGCGGGTTTTGGATGTGTATCCCGACCATCCCCGCGCCGCGCTCTTCTTCAAGGATACCGAGGCCTCGCACGAGCAATACTACGACGAGGACGCACAAAAGAAACGCGATCGGATGAGCCAGGTGCTCAGTATCCCAGTGACCGATTTCGAACTTTCGGTGCGCAGCCGAAATTGCCTGCAAAAGATGGGCATTATGACCCTGGGCGATTTATGCAGGTGCACCGAACAGGACCTGCTGGCCAGCAAAAACTTCGGCGAAACCAGCCTCACCGAGATCAAGGAAATGCTGGCCACCAAGGGATTGCGCCTGGGACAATTTGCCACCGACAAGCACGTCGCCGAGATTTTCGAGCCGGAAATGCTCTCTGCCGACGAACAAGCCATGTTGGCCAAGCCTATCTCAGATTTGAACCTCTCGGTCCGAGCGCGGAAGTGCATGATCCGCCTGGGCATCAACGTGCTGGGCGAATTGGTCCGCCGCACGGGCGACGACCTGTTAGAGTGCAAAAACTTCGGCGTGACCAGCCTGAACGAGGTTCGCGAGAAACTTACGGTCTTGGGTCTGAAACTCCGCGGGGAATAAGAACTCGGACAATAAGATTTTGTTTTCATCAAAATTTTGTTTTCATCCAAGCCCACGGGTTGCAACCTGTGGGCTTAAGTATTTACATATCAAGAGGTTACGTTTCAGCAATTATTGCATGACATCGAAAAAATTTTCCTTCCAACTGCATCACACCGATGCCGCTTGTGCCGCGCGGCGCTCGACTTTTTCCACCCCGCACGGGCCCGTCGATATGCCGGCCTTCATGCCGGTCGCAACCCAGGGAAGCGTCAAAGGGCTGGAAATCGCCCAAATCCGCTCCACGGGGGCGCAAATGCTGCTGGGCAACACCTACCACCTAGCGTTGCGCCCGGGCGAAGAAGTGGTCTCCGCGCTGGGCGGACTGCATCGCTTTATGGGCTGGGATGGACCCATCTTAACCGATAGCGGCGGGTTCCAGCTTTACAGCCTTGCCGATCGGGCACAAGTTACCGAAGAAGAAGTAATCTTCCGCAGTCATATCGATGGCCGGCTGGTGACGATATCGCCGGAGCGCGCCGTGGCTATTCAGGAGAGCCTTGGCAGCGACGTAGCCATGGTGCTGGACCATGTAGTAGGACTGCCGAACGATTTCGCAGTCATCCTGGATGCCGCTCAGCGCACGGTACGCTGGGCAAAACGCTGCCAAAAGGCCGCAAAACGTGGAGATCAAGCGCTGTTTGCCATCGTCCAAGGCGGGCTGGACCCGGAACTGCGCAAATGGTGTGCCGAAAAGCTTTGCGAGATGGATTTCCCTGGTTATGCCGTCGGGGGCTTAAGCGTGGGTGAGCAGCCGGACGAAATGTATCGCATCCTAGATGTAACAGTTCCTGATTTGCCCGCGGACAAACCACGGTATCTGATGGGCGTGGGCCGGCCGGAAGATATTCTGGAAGCGGTGGCTCGAGGGATCGACCTGTTCGACTGTGTCATACCCACCCGAAACGGGCGTAATGCCATGGCCTTTACCGATGGCGGTCCGCTTAGGCTCCGCAACCTGCAATATGAGCGGGATGAGTCCCCTCTTGAAACCGGATGTCCTTGTGCCGCTTGCCGGCGGAGTCGAGGTTATATTCGCCATCTTTTCATGGCTGGTGAAATGCTCGGGCCGATATTGGTTTCGCTGCATAATCTTCAGTACTATCAACGGCTTCTGGCTGACGCCCGCAAAGCCATCGAGACCGACGGTTTTGTGGAATTCCGGCAAAAAAAACTCGCCGGCTGGAAAAACACAAAGGTTGAAGAATGAGAGATGAAGAACGAGAGATATGTCTAGTTCCCACGCTCCGGCGTGGGAAATAGGTAACGTATTCAGTTTACCATTCGTGACTTTTTTTCATCCTTCATCCTTCATACTTCATCCTTCCTTCCTCCCCTTGTGACTTGGGGGGCGACAGTTTATGATAACGAGCTTACTATAATGCGACGGCAACCCAATAAGAGGGGTCTTTTACGTGAATTCACATTGGCTTTCCTCGTTAATTCTTTTCGCTGAAGATAAACCCGCCAACGACGGCGGAATGTCGCCTATTTTTTCAATTCTCCCCTTCCTGCTGATTGGATTGCTGTTTTATTTCATGCTGATCCGCCCCCAGCGCAGGGAACAATCACGGCGTCAGGATATGCTCGCCAACGTTAAGAAGAACGATCGGGTGGTTACCATCGGCGGCATTTACGGCGTGGTGATGAACGTCCACCGCGAAGCCGATGAAGTAAGTCTCAAAGTCGATGAAACCACGAATACCAAACTGCGGATAACTCTTAGTTCCATCGCCCGAGTAATTAGCGGCGAGCCGGCGGAGGAAGAAAGTTCCAAATAATAATCAAGTCATATTGCAATTTGAAATTTGCATTAAAAAAATGTGCGGAAATCTCTAATTAAGAATCTAATCCCCAATCCCTAACCTCTAACCCCTAAATTTCCATGTCTTCGTACGTGAATGCGATTATCGTCCTTGTCCTGATGGTGGCGCCATTCCTGTTGGGCGGTTATTTCGCCAAAACTCTGCGAATGCCCGATTACGGTTGGAAAATCGGCGTGATCCTTTGGACGCTATTCTGCAGCCTTACCAT
>JBEKGL010000448.1:0-3869 GCA_050012815.1 Thermoguttaceae bacterium | reverse complement strand
TCGACGGGCGTAATCCACAACCTTCATATTCGGGCGACCGGATCATCGTCAACAAATTCTCCTATCAATTCGATGATCCGAAACGCTGGGACGTGATCGTGTTCTACTATCCGGAAGGCGCACACGATAATTATATCAAACGGTTGGCGGGTTTACCTAATGAAACGCTACGCATCCATCTCGGCGATGTTTGGATCCGCAACGATAAAGAGGGAGTGGGAAGAAATGCCGCCCAAGAGGAATTCCAATTAGCAAGAAAGCCGCCGGAAAAGCTACTGGCCATGCTTCAGCCGGTCTTCGACAACGACTATATGCCGGCAATTGCAAAATACGGCTGGCCTGTCCGTTGGCAATCCGATTCCACTTCGAGCGAGGCGTCGGGCGCGTGGACCTCGGATGACAGCGCCAATTATCGAACCGACGGAACGGCGGCCGGCGAAGTCTGGCTGCGTTATCATCATCGTGTGCCCTCTTTCGCACAATGGATCGACATCGGGCGGTATGGGCCGACTTCTCAAATTCAGGTCCCATCGCAATTGATCACCGATTTCACCGCTTACGATACAGGGCGGAAACTCTCGGAAATCCGGGCCAGATCGGCTCCCAATCCGGAATTAATGGGACTGCACTGGGTAGGCGATCTGGCCGTTTCGACCACCGCGGAACTGGAAAACAACGCCGGAGCGGTGGTGTTGGAACTAGTCAAGGGCGGGCGGCAATTCCAATGCCGGCTGGATGCCGCCACTGGACAAGCGGTACTTTCCATCAGCGGAGAAGACGTGCAATCGTTCCATCCCACGGCGCAAACAAAATTCCGCGGACCCGGCAAATACAACCTGATCTTTTCCAACTGCGATCGGGAATTGCTGCTCTGGGTGGACGGCAACGTGGTGAAATTCGATCTGCCCACCACTTATGGTGATTTGCATAATGAACTCCCCAAGCCACTCGATTTGGCGCCGGCGGGCGTGGCGTCGCGGGGCGCTAAAATGAAATTAAGCCATCTGAAGCTCTCTCGCGATATCTATTACATTGCAGTGAACAAAACAATGGGCGTTTTGAATGATTACATTAACGTGCCTCCCTTGTTGGCAAAGGGCGAATTCGAGCGGTTTTTCTCCGATCCCAGCCAGTGGAGCGCATTGGATCCGTCCAATATGTGCCAAGTCGATTTCCAGCTTAATGCCGATCAATACTTCGCACTGGGCGATAATAGCGCAAAAAGCCGGGATAGCCGCCTTTGGTCTGCTCCCCAGATCGACCGCGACTTGTTAAAGGGCAAGGCCCTGCTCATCTACTGGCCGCACTCCTGGCATCGAATCCCTTATGTAAATATCCCCTTCCCATATTTTCCCAATTTTTCCAGAATGCACTTTATAAAATAAATGCTGAAAACCGCTTGCGGTTTCGCGATGTGCGAGCAAAAAAGTGGGTCAGTAAACTGACCACCCCTCATTTCCTTTCCGAATCTCAAATCTCAAATCCTGAATCCCAAATCCTGAACCCTGAACCCTGAACCCTGAACCCTGAACCCTCTCATGCTCGAAGCCCAAGGACTGGTGAAAATATACGGCATGCGGCGCGTGGTCGACGGCGTGGATTTCCGCGTCGATCAAGGCGAAATCGTGGGCCTGTTGGGCCCCAACGGGGCGGGCAAAACCACCAGCTTCCGCATGACCTGCGGCATGATCGCGTCCAACGCCGGCACGGTTAAAATAAACGGCGTGGACATCACCAATTGGCCCATGTACCTGCGCGCCCGCGAGGGCGGCATGGGATACCTGGCCCAGGAATCCAGCGTGTTCCGCAAATTGACCGTGGAAAAAAACCTCCTAGGCGTAATGGAGATGCTGGGCGTCGACCGCAAAACCCGTAATCGCCGCTGCAATGAACTGCTGGAACAGTTCGACATCAAACGGCTGCGAAAAGCCATGGCCATATCGCTTTCCGGCGGCGAGCGGCGGCGACTGGAAATCGCCCGATCTTTGGTTTCCAATCCCAAAATCATCCTACTCGACGAGCCTTTCACGGGCATCGACCCGGTAACGATCGCCAGCATCCAGAAAATCATCCGCCAATTGCGCGACGAGGGGATCGCCATTTTGATCACCGACCACCAGGTCCGCGAGACGCTTCAAATCACCGATCGCAGTTACGTGATCCGCTCAGGAAAGGTGCTTTGTCACGGTCACCCCCACGAAGTGCTGGCCAATCCCGAGGCCCGGAAATACTACTTCGGCGAAGACATGGACATCGGGCGCAACGGCCCCAAAACGCCCCAACGCGCCGATTCCCAACGCAATTCCGAAATCCCACGCCGGCGCTAAGATGATCGATCGTTAATAGTTATTCGCGTCCGACAGCACGCTAATGTCCAAGCGCAAGAAATCCTCCAAGAGACATGCACTCCAGTCCCGGCCGGGAACCGCCATCTTTTCGGCGCTGCCCCTTAAGGTGTCGGCGGGAGTAGCGGCGATAGCCGTTGCCGTGTTCCTGGCTTACATTCCAGCCATAAACGGCGGTTTCCTTCTGGATGATGAGTTATATGTGACAAACACCAAAGTTATCATTGCCTCGGACGGCCCGTACCGAATCTGGTGCACCACTGACCCCGTGGACTACTGGCCAATGTCGAATACCGCACTGTGGATCGAATGGCGGCTGTGGGGGATAAAGTCGATAGGCTATCACGTCACCAATCTTGTCTTGCACATCGTCGAAGCGCTGCTGATTTGGATTATATTGCGGAAATTGTCCATTCCCGGGGCGTTTCTGGCGGCCATTATTTTCGCTTTGCATCCGGTGAATGTGCAATCCGTGGCCTGGATCTCACAGCGGAAAAACATGATGGCGATGTTGTTCTTCTTGTTGTCGATTCTGTGGTATTTGAAATTTTTCGGGCTCGCTCCCCCTCGGCTCGCGGCTAAATTGTCCATGGTTCACCGTCCTCTGCCCGCTGATTCATCCTTCATCCCTCATCCTTCATCCTTTTATTTTTGGTACTGGCTAAGCCTGGCGGCGTTCGCGTTGGCGATGCTCAGCAAGGCGTCGGCAGTAACTTTGCCGGTATTGCTCCTGGGGATTGCCTGGTGGCTGCACACCAAGGGGACTGTCCAAATTTTCATGCCAACGAAAATGGGACTGTCCCCTAATGTCCGGCGCGACCTTGTGTTGACCGCGCCTTTTTTCGCGGTTGCCGTGGCATTGACGGTAGTGAACGTATGGTTCCAGACCCATGGCATGGACATAGCATATCGGACCGTCAGTTTCGCGGAGCGATTGCTGGGCGCGGGAGGAGTGATATGGTTCTACCTTTACAAAGCACTGTTGCCGCTGAACCTTGTTTTCGTATATCCGCAGTGGCGCGTCGAGGCCGGCAATCCGCTGTGGTGGCTGCCGCTTGCGACGATATTGGCCGTTACGGCCGTGCTGTGGCGGTATCGGAATGGCTGGAGTCGGCAGTTGTTGTTTGCCTGGGGATTTTTCTGCGTGGCTCTGGCGCCTGCACTGGGCCTAAAAGACGTGGGCTTCATGGAACATTCGCTGGTGGCCGATCACTATCAGCACATTGCAATCATCGGTGTGATAGTCCTGATTTCAGCGGGCTTTTGCGCTTGGCATCGGCTATCGCGGAGCGAATCGCACCGGGCAACCGCCCTCGCCGTTGCGGCAGTGGGGGTTTTCGCATTTCTGACATGGCGACAAAGCGGGCTATACCGCGACGCCATCACACTGTATCAAGCGACGCTGGAAAAAAATCCGGAGTCTTGGATGGTGCAAAATAACTTGGGGCTTGAACTGGAAAAAGCAGGCCGACCACGGGATGCAATCAACTATTACCGCGAAGCGCTGCAGCTTAAGCCTAACTA
>JBEKGL010000447.1:0-3869 GCA_050012815.1 Thermoguttaceae bacterium | reverse complement strand
AGAGTACGCATCGGGTGGAGCGGGCGATTGTAAACTCGGGTTTTCAACGCCCGCAAAATCGCGTGGTTATCAACTTGGCCCCGGCCGATCTGCCCAAGGAGGCGGCCTCGTTCGATTTGCCCATCGCACTGGGAATTCTAGCGGGCAGCGGGCAGATAGCAGCCGAGCTTTTAAAGCAATACGCCGTGGTGGGCGAATTGGCCCTGGACGGCAACACGCGACCGGCTAAAGGAGCGCTGTCGATGGCCCTGGCCGCGGTCAAGGAGGAAGGACTCCGCGGCATGTTGGTGCCCGCCGATAGCGCGGCCGAGGCCGCGGTGGTCGAAGGCATCGAGGTTATTCCGATTTCCAGTCTTGCGCAGGCCGTGGCGTTTCTATCGGGCGAAATCGGGATCGATCCCTGCCCGTCGCGATTGGAGGACCTGTTCCGCACATATTCGACTTATGACTCGGATTTCGCCGACGTACGCGGCCAGGAGATGGCCAAACGGGCGCTCACGATCGCGGCGGCGGGCGGGCATAATATTTTGATGATCGGTCCGCCCGGCTCGGGCAAGACCATGCTGGCCAAGCGCATGCCCACCATTCTGCCCGATCTTATGCCCGGCGAATCCATCGAAACCACGCAGATTTACAGCGCCGTTGGCCGTTTAAAGCCCGGTCAACCGCTGCTGGCCGTGCGTCCGTTTCGCTCTCCGCACCACACCATCAGCAATGCGGGCCTGGTGGGCGGCGGATCAACGCCCACGCCCGGCGAAATCAGCCTGGCCCACAACGGCGTGCTGTTCCTCGACGAACTGCCCGAGTTCAACCGGCAAACGCTCGAAGTCCTGCGCCAACCGATGGAAGACGGCACTGTGACCATTGCCCGGGCACTGACGAGCACGACTTTTCCGGCGAATTTCATGCTCATCGCCGCGTTGAATCCATGCCCGTGCGGATATCGGGGCGACTCGCGGCGCAGTTGCCACTGCACGCCGCCCGCGATTGAACGGTATATGAGCAAGATTTCAGGGCCGCTGTTGGACCGCATCGACATTCACATCGAAGTGCCGTCCGTGGCCTTTAAAGATTTATCAGGCGGAACGCCGGGCACGTCGAGCGCAACGATTCGCGCCCAGGTGATCGTCGCTCGGCAGATGCAATCCACCCGATTCAATGGCAGTGCGATCCGTTACAACGCCGACATGAGCCATCGCCAAACCCGGCAGTTCTGCAAGCTGGACGATGAGAGTCTGGACCTGCTGAAATCGTCGATGAACGAACTGGGCCTATCGGCCCGTGCCCACGACAAAATTCTCCGCGTCGCCCGCACCATCGCCGATTTGGACCAGAGCGATAACATCAAACCCATGCACTTGAACGAGGCGATTAATTACCGCATGTTGGATCGGCAATTGTGGACATAAGAACGGAAATAAAATAGATCAGCATAAGGAGCATATCGCATGAAGAACCGCATTTTTCTTGTTTTAGCATTTGCCGCGATTTGGTGGTTGAATTCCATATCCGTTCATGCCGCCGATAAGGAGTCGGCAGGGGCGGGAGAGTTGAAAGCGGAACTCATTTCGCTGAGGATCGATAAAACCGCTCCAGGCCAAAACATCGCACGGATGGGGGCGCATCCGGGCACTTCCTTGGCCTTTTGGATAGCGGATCCGGAGAATCGCCTGGTAGCCTTCATGCCGAAAGAGAGCAAAATGGAAAGCTTTGAAGACGACAAAGGGACGGACCTTTCGGAACTGATGCCCGGCCCTTTTGTCTGGTCTCGCTTCGGACAATTCCGTGGGAACCGTGTTTCGCCCGGTGGATATCAGGTGGAAGTCGGCGGAGATAGTTTTCCCACCCGCGGGTCTACGAAGATATCGCTCAGAGCCACGTTGGTCTTCCGCCGCGCTTCAAACGAAAAAACAATCGAGGAGAAAGACGTGCCGGTCAAGAGCGGCAGGAAGATCAAGGCCGGTTCCCTTCAACTGAGCATTGAAGCGATGAGCGAAGAAAACTTGAGGGAAAACGAGCCCCGCAACCGGGGCTTTAAGGGGAGCAATGAACCCCCGGAGACAAAGATGGGCATTTCGCTCACCGCACGAGAGCCGCTGGAAAGCATTAAGAGTGTGCTGTTTTTCAATCCGAAAGGCGATGAGATCAAAATCACAATGAGCGGCCAATCTGAAGACGGTGCTCTGTTATGGAAGACTTACGCTAAAAATTTTTGGCTTGCGGAAAAGCATGATGAAGTGACCGTCAAGATCACATATTACGAGAAAGTTGAAACGGTGAAAATGCCGCTCAGCGTGGAAACCGGGTTAGGGTTCTGAATTAAAGAACAGAAATTAATATAAGACTCCCGACATTTTACCTTAGCCTTTTCGTCCTAAAACTACAAATTGTCAATGAATAAACCCATATAACAGGACCTATGGCACAGGTTGGTTAGTTGTGCTGCATATTCCCGATCTCTGACCCACCCCCCGGCCACACTCTTTCAGGTTATTGTTAATTTCATTTTTAAGGAATATATATTAATTGTGGTCTTTTCATCTCAAGGGTTCCTATTTCGGAGGCAGCGTAGGCACCCGCAAAAGCATCCGGCTTTACTTTTTTGAAACACAACGGGTGCGTTCTCTTATGGACTGGTCCCCCACGGTCGCGGCTGGGGGCGTTGTTCTGCGCGGGAGTCCGGGGCATCCTTGCTCGCATAGACTGGGCAAAGTCTCGCATAATAAACGCAGAATAAGGGCGGAAACGATGTGACGATCGTTTGCAGCGCTTGATTCCGGGCGCGAGAGCCATGTCCCGTTTTGGATCGATTGCATATAGCGCCCACTGAAGTTTTCTAAAAAGCTGGCCGCTCGGATGCTACTAGATTCGGTCCGGAGGTTACTAAACATAAGAAAGGAAAAAATTATGGAGAAAAAATGTTTTGAGTTTTGTGGAGCGTGTTAATGTTTTTTCGGTTCCAATTACGACTTTGCTAAGTTTCTCCTAATAGAAAGGGAGATCTAATTATGAAAACTCAAAAAAAAATTCTTTGTGCATGTCTGGTACTTCTTTTTGTCCTCGCAAGTTCTGCATCTGCCGCAACCTATAATGTGATCGACCTCGGGACCCTTCCTCCCGGCGGCAACAGTTTCGCCGAGTCCATCAACGATAACGGCCAGATTGTAGGCGGTGCCGGCCAGCAACGTGCCTGTCTTTTTGACCCGACAGGCGGCGGGGCCAATAAAGACCTCGGAGACCTCGGCGGCCCTGGAAGTTGCGCTTTTTCAATCAGCAGCGGCGGCCAGATTGTTGGCTGGGCTCATGTCAGTGGCCACTTCACGGATCATGCCTGTCTTTTTGACTCGACGGGCGGTGGAAACAACACTAACCTCGGACTCCTCCCCGGCTACTGGAATATGAGTTGGGCTTTTTCCATCAACAATAACCAGATTGTAGGCGTTGCTACCAATGGCTCCGGCGCCTACCGTGCCTGTCTTTTTGACCCGACAAATCCACTAAATAATAGAGACCTCGGCACCGTTGATGGTGGTAATTACAGCACTGCCAGTTTCATCAACGATAACGGCCAGATTGTAGGCGTTGCTACCAATGGTTCCGGCGCCTACCGTGCCTGTCTTTTTGACTCGACAGGCCACGGATCTAATATAAACCTCGGAACTATCAACGGCTTAAAAATTGCTTCCGCTAATTCCATCAACGACCATGGCCAGATTGTTGGCATGGCTTATAATGATCCTAATGATATCGATAATACCATGTGTGCCGTTCTTTTTGACCCGACAGGACAAGGAAACAATGTAGACCTTAACAGTCTCATAGAACCTTCCTCCGGCTGGAGGCTAACTCACGCATTTGACATAAACAAC
>JBEKGL010000446.1:0-3878 GCA_050012815.1 Thermoguttaceae bacterium | reverse complement strand
GCCTCGAGCAATGCCCGCTCGACCAGTTGCAGACCATCGCGCATATTCGATTCGTTGAGGATGCCTCGCCCGCGCAAGGCCCTCAATGCGGAACCCAAACTTTCCTGAAGCGATTCGAACATGCCAATTCCTTAGGAAACAGCCGTATATCCGGCAACATAAACCGAAAATGTGACGCCGAGAAGTGAGCACGACACATCCCGGTCAATGCGCGTAATCCCATATCGTAACTAATTTACAGCCATTTTGACAAGGATCCTTCCCTAGTAAGATAAAAGAGACGGCACAGGTGCAAGTTTTTTTCCGTACCCACCACCAGATATAACTAGTTATTTTTCTTACGGAATTGGACTAGACTGGATGAGTGGGGAAAGCATATAGTTCAGCATAGGGGGGTGGGAAGCGGTTTTTGCACGATCCGACGGTTCCAAATTCCCGCATCCCAAAGCCTCGAACGCGAGAATCACCTGGAATCGGTTTTTTAAAAAGCCGGGTTCCGACTCGAATCTCCGGCTTGACGAAAATTGCCCCCTGGTTATTAAAAACACGGATCGAAGTTGACACGTTTATTAAAAAAACCTAGATTTTCGCGGAGGTCGTCGATGATTGGCAAGCGAAAGATAAAATCGCCATAAGACGCTGATCACGGCCCGTACATGGTACATCTCCTCCAAAGATGTTAATGACCTAGTATTCACCTTAACGTTCACCACGAAGATTGCGGGAGTTCGCCTCATGAATCGCAAAATTGGATTGCTTGTGACGCTAACCGTTTTGTCCGCCTGTCCGCTGTTCGCCCAGGAATGGGCCAAGAAGATGTTCAAGGACGCCGAGCACGATTTCGGCACCTGTGCCCGTAATGCCAGGGCCGAATATGAGTTTGTTTTCGAGAACATCTACATGGAAGACATACACGTATCCGACGTGCGAACGAGTTGCGGTTGCACGACCCCCAGCGTGATAAATCCCATCATTAAAACTTACGAAAAAGGCGCGATTCTGGCCCACTTCAATACCGACCGTTTCTCCGGTTCTCGGGGCGCCACCCTCACGGTGACCATCGACAAGCCCTTTTACGCCGAGGTGCAATTGCACGTAAAAGGCTATATCCGCAGCGACGTTGACGTGAAACCGGGCAGCGTCCAGATGGGCGAAGTCGATCAAGGAACGCCCATGGATCAAAAGGTCAGCGTCAATTTCGGCTCCAGCAGCGAGTGGCGCATCGTGGACATCAAATCGGCGAATCCGAACATAAAGGCCCAAGCCGTCGAGACCGGCAGAGGCAACGGGCAGGTCAATTACGATTTGAAGGTCCACCTCGATCAGAATGCGCCCTTGGGCTATATCAACGATTATTTGATGCTGGTAATAAACGACGAGCGGGGAACCCAAATTCCAGTGCTGGTTGAAGGCCGCGTGGATGCGGGCATCACCGTCAGCCCGGCCGCATTGTTCATGGGCGTGCTGCAACCCGGTCAAAAGGTAACCAAGCAGTTGATCGTCAAGAGCAAAAAACCCTTTAAAATCCTGGCCATCAATTGCGATGAAAAGTCCTTCGAGTTCGACACCTCCGCCGAACAATCGCCCAAAACACTGCACCTGATTCCAGTGACCTTTATAGCCGGGGCCGACATGGGCAAGGTCGTGAAAACAATCAAGATCGAAACCGACCAGGGCAAATTTACTCCCGAACTGTCGGCTTATGCCGTTGTGGCGAACCCATAAACTCGATTATTAAAATTCAAGCCGCAAGTTAGGACGATGGTTAATCCGTCGTCCTATTTTTGTATCCAACGTCGTCCTATTTTTGTATCCAACATCGTCCTGTTTTTGTACCCAATGTCGTCCTATTTTTGTACCCAACGTCGTCCTGTTTTTGTACCCAATGTCGTCCTGTTTTTGTATCCAACTCATACTTTAAATGCGGTTTTTTTCTCTAGCCCAGGCGTTTACGCCTGGGATTATGGGGATTCCATAATCTATTTCATGCAGCCCCTTTAGGGGCGGCTAAAGCAAAAAAACCGCAGACTTTTGCATAATATGGGATGTTAGGGTTATATGGGCAGTTTGCTTACTGCCGAAAATTCATTGCTTTTCTCCCTAAGTCCAAGCTAATCTTGAATATGTGGTAATAAAGGGGTAAACAGAAATATATACAAGGGTAATGGGTCTGAAATATGGCTCCGTATTCTTGCCCTGGATATTTGTTATGATAACTCTCTTGTGAAGCGAGCCTTTTTTTAATTCCCCCATCCACCTAATCCATAACTGGACTTGTTTGGTCAATTGAATGAGCACGGAACAACCGCTAGATCCGCAATTAATCGAGCAAACTAAGCAGCAGATACGCTCGCTGGTTGGGGAAATTTCGCAATTAACCAAGTCGGAGATCACGCCCGAGGAGTTTTACAGCGAATTTCTCACCCGCGTGGTTTCGGCATTGGCTGCCGTGGGCGGCGTGGTTTGGACCAAAAACCAGGACGGCCAATTGGCCCTGCAATATCAAATCAACTTGCAGGAAACCAGGCTCCGCGAACGGGAGGAGGCCCAGGCCCAGCACGGCCGGCTGCTGTATAAAGTTTTTTCCAGCGGCGAGGGGATTCTCTCACCGCCGCATTCCGGCGCTGAGGACGACCAACAGGCCGGCAATCCCACGGATTTCCTTTTGGTTTTCGGATTATTGAAGACCGACCTGGAAACGTTGGGTATAGTGGAAATATTCCAGCGCAGCGACGCCGCGGCAAGCGCGCAAAAGGGCTATCTCCGGTTTTTAGGGCAAATGTGCGAGTTGGCCGCCGATTTCCTCAAGAGCCATCAACTGCGGCACTTTTCCGATCGGCAAGTGCTGTGGACCCAATTGGAAGATTTCACCCGCATGATCCACGCCTCGCTGGATCCGCGCGAGACGGCCTACACAATAGCCAACGAAGGCCGGCGCCTGATCGAGTGCGACCGCTTGAGCGTGGCTATCCGCAGGGGCAAGCGTTGCAAGATCGAGGCCATCAGCGGACAGGACGTGTTCGACAAGCGCTCGAACGTGGTGCGATTGTTGGGCCGTCTGGCAACGGCGGTCACGGCCACCGGCGACGCGGTGTGGTACACGGGCGATACCCGGGATTTGGCCCCGCAAGTGGAAAAAGCCGTGGAAGAGTACGTAGACGAGGCCCATTCCAAAACCGTGGCCATTTTGCCGCTGAAACGCCCGGAACCCTCCGAGGAGGAAGACCCCTCCAAGCGCGACAAACCGCAAGAGCCCATCGGCGCCTTGATAGTCGAACAGATCGAAGACAGCCGCGTTCCGGCGAGCATGATTCATCGGGTCGAGGTGGTCAGCAAGCACAGTTCCACCGCCTTGGCAAACGCCATGGAGCATCAGAACCTGTTTCTCATGCCGCTTTGGCGGACCTTGGGCAAAACGCGCTGGGTGCTGCAAGCCAGGACGCTGCCGAAAACCATTTCCATTAGCGCCGCGGTGCTGGTGGTGATATTGTTTCTCTCCTTTTGGCCGGCTAAGTTCGAAATGGAATCGAAAGGCACGCTCGAACCCGTCGACCGCCGCGACGTCTTTGTCAGCACGGACAACAGCATGGTGGATACCCTGAAGGTCGATCACCGCGATTCGGTCGGGGCCGATCAATTGCTGGTTCTACTCCGCAGCACGAAATTGGAAAACGATACCACCATCGTGCAAGGCGAACTCCTCAGCACTAAAAAAGCCATAGCCTCCAAACAACGGGATCTGCAAGAAGAGGGCAAACTTCGCCCCGAGGAGCGTAATCGGTTGCGGGGCGACATGGCCGAACTGCGGGAAAAACTGGAAAGCCTGGAAAAACAGTTGGCCCTCTGCAAAATCAATCAAGCGGAATTATCGATCAAGA
>JBEKGL010000445.1:0-3878 GCA_050012815.1 Thermoguttaceae bacterium | reverse complement strand
CGCGAATTGCACAGTATCTTTCAAATTTTTTTTGTGATAATTATCATCTTACGTACCCCGTAATAATGGGGGTAAAAAATTGGAAACCCATATTAAAACCATGAACGATCGGCAAAACTAATCCTTTTATCGTAGTCAGTAGTAAACGATAAGCTGGGATTTTTCCCCCAAAATTTCCATAGGGGACTCCCCCCAAGTGAAAACTTTGCTATGATATTAGGTAGTAGAGTTCCTTAATCACCGAGGGGGGGCATCCGACAGGGCACATTAAAAACCCCCTGCCGGAAATGCCGGTTCGATGTTCATACCTCAAATAACGCCGGAGTTACCCATACAAGAATCCACCCGGAATCTACAAAACCAACCCCTTGGGAATGAAAAATATACTCAGCAATCTATGTCCATAGATCCAATTAAAACGTGTTACGGATCAGCGAAAGTCGAAGAAAAACTGCGTGAAGAACAATCGCTGTTGAAACAAATGCTGCATTTTCATGAACGCGACCGTCAACTCATCGCTTATGAGATCCATGACGGATTGGTTCAAGACGTCACCGCGGCGCAGATGTTGTTGAGTTCTATACTCAAATGCGGCAATTTACCGGATGTCGAGGTGCGGAAACAGATTCAAGAGGCCGGCATGCTGGTCCAAAAGGCGGTGGACGAAGCGCGGCGGCTTATCAGCGGATTACGCCCGCCAATTTTAGAGGAAATGGGCGTGGTTTCGGCAATTTCCTATCTAATCGATAATTTACCGCATGATAAGCATACTATCGACTTCAGCGCGAAATTGTTTCCCGAACGTCTGGATCCGCTGTTGGAGGCCACGATTTATCGCATCGTGCAGCAAGCGATTAACAATATTCAACGCCATAGCCGCGCCGATCGGGCGGAAATCCGCCTGACGCGGCAAGGCGAATGGATCCGTTTGGAAATTCAGGATTGGGGTATAGGGTTCGACCCTTCTCGTGTTGGTGAGGATCGTTTTGGTTTGCAGGGCATTCGGGATCGCGCCCGGCTGATGCGCGGCCGGGCGGTCATCGATAGCGCCCCAGGCAAAGGAACCCGTATAATCGTCGATTTGCCTGCGGCGTAGGCCCTGGAAAATTATTAATACGCGCGATTGGTTTTTGGAGTAAAGTATGACAAACAAAATCAGATTGCTCATCGCCGACGACCACGAAGTAGTCCGCAGCGGACTAAAAAGTTTGGTGGCCGGCACTGAGGTGAAAGTAGTGGGTGAAGTAGCCTCCGGGGCCGAGGCGGTAAAATTCGCCTTGGAAAATGAAGTGGACGTCGTCCTTATGGACATCCGCATGCCCGACGGCGACGGACTGACGGCTTTGGGGCGAATCAAACTCGACAAACCCGACATGCCCGTGCTCATCCTTTCCACATTTGATAACCCCACCTATGTCGCCCGCGCAGTGGCGCTAGGCGCCAGCGGTTACGTGCTGAAGGGCTGTACGCGCGAGCAACTGTTGGCGGCCATCCGTACGGCAGCGACCGGCGAAAGCGCTTGGACCCGCGAGGAACTCCGCCGCGTGACCGGCGCATTGGCCACCCCCCGTTTGACCGCCGACGTCGAGGTCCCCTTGACTCAGCGGGAAAGCGAGGTTCTGCGCCAATTGGCCTATGGCCTGACAAATAAGGAAATCGCCCAAACACTGCACATCAGTTACGAGACGGTCAAAGAACATGTGCAGCATATCTTGCGTAAAATCGGGGTAACCGATCGCACGCAGGCCGCCGTATGGGCGGTACGCAAGGAGTTGGTCTAACAAACAGCGGCCGGCAGCTACACACGCACGCCAATGCCGGGGAGCTGTGTTCCCGGCATTTGCGTGCGTTTGCGCTTGGAAACATGTTTTTTTACTAGCCGCCCATGCTCGGCGGCAATAAAATGTGATTATTAAAGGTCCCGAGGATCAAGAGTTGGTTTGCCGGCACTGACAGCACATGTTCCACACCTTACGATACCTGGCGATTTTCACGTCGTGTTTCTTGGTCCTTGCATGGAAATCTTCCCGATGCGAAGCCGGGGTGGCGGTATTGGTGAACGATACCGATGCGCCCGTGCATTTTTCGATCTTCAATGCCGAGGGAAAACAACAGAAATACACCCTGGATCGCTTGGACCTTATTCCCATTCCGATCGTCGGCAAGATGGGCATTGCTTTCGAATCCCAAGGAAAACCGCGGCGATATCTGCTTCAGGCCAACGTGATTAATCATTTCGTGGAAACGGACAAATCGCTTGATTTACACACGTTTCCCATCCCAGCCCCCCCGGATGAAGACCCGAAATTGCCGCCGCCCAAGGCCCGCGATATCGCTCATACCACATATACCATTTCCGTGAAAATTCTGGTCGACGACGAGCAGCCCATGCTGCAAAAATTTTGGGAAAAAGAAATGCGCGACAGGGTCGAGGCCGCCTCGGAGATATTTGAGCGTCATTGCGGCGTTCGTTTCGAGGTCAAAGCCGTGGATACTTGGGTCTCCGATAACGTTCTCACCGATTTACAGAAGATCATGCTGGAATTTGAAAGCAAGGTAAATCCGGCGCCCGCACAGTTGGCCATAGGCTTCACCAGCCAATATACGGTTCCCCACGGCCTGACGCACTTGGGCGGGACTCGCGGGCCGCTGCATCCGTACATCCTCGTTCGCGAGTGGTCGCAGCACGTCTCAAAAAGCGAACGGTTAGAGATCCTGGTCCACGAAATGGGTCATTATCTAGGGGCCTCGCATACCGCAGATATGGATTCAGTCATGCGTCCCCAGTTGGGCGATCGGCGATCACATTCAACGAGTTTTCGCATCGGGTTCGATTCCTTAAACACCTTGGCCATGAATCTGGTGGCCGACGAGTTGCGCGCAAATGCGTATCACGGCTTTCCCTTCATGCCCCCGGACACTCGGCGGGAATTGCAGCGGATTTATCTGGTGTTGGGCAAGGAATTGCCCGATGATCCGGCGGCGGAGGAATACATCGGCATGTTGAATCTGCCCAGGCCGGCTTCCGCGTCATTGCCGTCTCCAAAACCCCCGGAGTTGGTTGTCGCCACGCAAGCGGTGGTTCAAGCCGTGGCCAGTGCGGCCCGGGCAAATAGCAGGGCGGCCATTGAACTCAAAGCCGATGGATTGACCGAGTATTTGATCAGCCGAGCCGCGGCCGAAGCCGCCAAGGCGCCTCCGGCCCTGGCCGCCAAATCGTTTCTATTGGGAATCGGCATTGCTCTGGATGATGAAAATATGTGGCGCGATTTCCCCATGCTGGGCGAGTTTTACCGGCAGGTGGAATCCGACTACGACCGGCAAAATCGCCTGTCGGTGCTGGGTAAGACGACTATCTTCGGCCGGCACGATCTGGCACAACATTTTGCCCTTTCTTGCGCGCTTGCGGCGCAACTGGGACCTACGGGCGCGGAACAGGTTGGAATTGCCAAGGAAATAAAAGACGCCCACGGCCAAAGCGGATTCAGCTTTATAGACCTTTCGGCCGATATGGCCGGCATAACCTTTGCCACCCAAGTCCGCGATGGCAAAATTCCCTTGAATAAACTAGCCGATACCTTTAACATCCGCGACTTCATGCCGGATATCAAAGACATTAAAGAGGGCATTTCCTGGAAGGATTTTATCGAAGACTACGGCTCCTTATCCGATAATCGCTACCAAAAAATCCACGGTGAAATTCAGAAACGGATCCAATCGCTTCCCTGTTATAAAAAATAGGCCGAGATCACCTCTACTCTCCGCGAGGCGACCCCGGCCTAAAATTTTGCTTTCAGCCCGATTTCTAAAGCCTAAAGCCTCCGACTTCAGTAAGTGTAAACTGCCGCGGGTTCGGGGCGGGCGATATACCATGTCGG
>JBEKGL010000444.1:0-3879 GCA_050012815.1 Thermoguttaceae bacterium | reverse complement strand
GCACTGGTCGATCACCTGGTGATTTCCGACCGCTTTGCCGTGGAATTGACCGGAAAGACCAAACCCGAACAGGCAACGGCTGCCTTGTGGACCGCAAAACGCCGGGCGGTAGTGGTCACTTGCGGGTCTGCCGGCAGTTGGCTTTTGACCGATGATTATAAAAAACCCGTTCATTGTCCGGCTCGGGCCGTTAAGGTACTCGACACCACCGGGTGCGGCGATGTATTCCACGGGGCTTATTCGGCGGCCCTGGCCCGGGGCAAATCTCCGGCGGAATGTGTGGAATTCGCTTCGGCCGCGGCTGCACTAAAGGCTACCCAACGGGGCGGACAGACCGGCTGCCCCACGCTACAACAGGTGGAAGAGTTTTTGCGACGCGCGGAGTGACGGAAAAACGGCGTCTTCCCCTATTCATTCGTGGCAATTGCTGTAGAATTTTGCAATTAAACAAGATTCAATAATTCCCGGAGCGATGTCCGGGACTATTGAGTCTCAGGTAAATAACGTCGTGGAGAAATCAGAGCCGGGGCGTGTCGCCCCGGCATTTCCGCACCCGACACGGCCCGGCTCTGATGGGAAAACACGACATTCATTATCTGAGATTCAATAAATGATGAATACAACAGTATTAAAAATTTTATGAAATCTAATATGCAATCCTTGGGGAAATTTTCATGCAAAAAATGAAAGCTTTGGTAAAAAGCAAACCTGAAGGCGGATTGTGGTTGGAAGACGTGCCCGTTCCCCAGATCGGCATCAACGACGTGCTGATCGAGGTCTTGCGCACGGGAATTTGCGGCACCGACGTCCACATTTACAACTGGGACGCCTGGGCGCAAAAGACCATTCCCATCCCGCTGGTGGTAGGGCATGAATTTGTCGGCCGAATCGTTGACATGGGCGGCAACGTGAAGGATTTTCGAATAGGCGACGTTGTCAGCGGCGAAGGACACGTGGTTTGCGGCCGTTGCCGCAACTGCATGGCCGGCCGGCGCCATCTTTGCATGGAGACCCTGGGCATAGGCGTGAATCGGCCCGGCGCTTATGCCGAGTATATCTCCCTGCCCATGACTAACGTTTGGCATCACGATCCTTCCATCCCCCGCGACGTGGCGGCGATTTTCGACCCCTTGGGCAACGCTGTGCACACGGCGCTTTCATTTCCGGTGCTGGGCGAGGACGTACTCATTACCGGCGCGGGACCGATCGGCATCATGGCCGCGGCCGTGGTCCGCCACGCCGGCGCGCGTTATGTGGTCATTACCGACGTAAATCCTAGACGGCTGGAACTTGCCGGAAAAGTCAATCCCACGCTGGCGCTGGATGTTCGAAACCAAACTATCGCCGACGCACAAAAAAAACTGGGGATGAAGGAAGGATTTGACGTGGGCTTGGAGATGTCGGGCAATCCATCGGCATTCCGCGACATGCTGGCCAACATGTGTCACGGTGGAAAGATCGCAATGTTAGGTATTCCAACCGGTGAAATAGCCATCAACTGGTCGACCTTAATCTTCAATATGCTAACTATCAAGGGAATATATGGGCGCGAAATGTACGAGACCTGGTATAAAATGACGGTGATGATCCAAAGCGGCCTGAATATCGACCCGGTAATCACTCACCGTTATAGTTTTTCCGATTTTGAAAAGGGATTCGCGGCCATGTGCTCGGGAAACTCGGGCAAGGTGATTCTGACCTGGAAAGAGGAATAAAGGGCCCATATATAATGTTCGGTAATATAAAAAATTATCTGGCCGATCAACTCCAAGAGATCCGCAAGGCTGGACTTTACAAATCCGAGCGGATCATCACCAGCCCGCAGCGCGCTCGGGTATCGGTTCTGGAGCGTGAAGGCGTATTGAATCTTTGTGCAAACAACTATCTCGGTCTGGCCGATCATCCGGAAGTGATCCGCGTCGCGCACGAGGCCCTGGACCGTTGGGGCTACGGGCTGGCAAGCGTGCGATTTATCTGCGGCACCCAGCAGATACACAAGGAATTGGAAAAAAAGATAAGTGATTTTTTGGGAACCGAGGATACGATTCTTTATTCTTCCTGTTTCGACGCCAACGGCGGATTGTTCGAAACGCTTTTAGGGCCCGAAGACGCCGTCATTTCCGACGAACTGAACCATGCCAGCATCATCGACGGCATCCGGCTTTGCAAGGCAAGGCGGTTTCGTTACAAAAACAACGACATGGCTGATCTGGAAACGCAACTTAAACAAACGGCCGATGCGCGGTTCCGCATCATCGCCACCGACGGCGTCTTCTCCATGGACGGCATACTGGCCAACCTGTCGGGCATTTGCGAACTGGCCGATAAGCACGGCGCTCTGGTGATGGTCGACGACTCGCACGCCGTGGGCGTTTTGGGCCGGCAGGGGCGAGGAACGCCCGAATATCACGGCGTGATGGACCGCATCGATATCATCACCGGCACGCTGGGCAAGGCCCTGGGCGGGGCAAGCGGCGGATACACCAGCGGGAGAAAGGAAATTATCGAAATGCTCCGACAGCGGAGCCGGCCGTATCTGTTTTCCAACACAGTTCCGCCGCCGATCATCGGCGCGGCCATGAAAACCATCGACCTACTCTCCCATTCCACCGAACTCCGCGATCGTTTGGAAGCAAATACCAAAATGTTCCGTCAAGGCATGTTTGAGCGAGGTTTCCAGATCACCCCCGGCGTGCATCCCATCTGCCCGATTATGCTCGGCGACGCAGTTCTTGCCACACGCATGTCCGACGCCATGCTCAATCGCGGGATTTTCGTGGTCGGCTTCTCTTATCCCGTGGTCCCCCAAGGCAAAGCCCGGATCCGTGTGCAAATCTCATCGGCACATACGACGGAGGACCTTCGGTTCGCCATGGATGTGTTTGGTGAGGTGAAAATGGAGATGGGGATTTAAGTAGTTTCTGTTTCGGCCAACCTCCGCTTCCAATGCTCGATCTGCGTTGGATGCACGCTAAATTGTGATGCCAATTCGCTCATGGTGCGATCTTGACGCACTGCCGCCAACGCCGCCTTCGTCTTCGCTGAAGACTCGATCTGCCGTCGTTTCACTCCCATCTCGAACACCCTCCATTTGGTCTATAAGTATATCTAATCTAACAATTTTCGTGGTCCGAATTTTGGGGTCCAGTATAGCTGTCGCGGGTGCACCGACCTTTCACAAAACCTGTCAGCCGGGTCTAGAGCAGCGCGAGTAGGAGATGAATTTTTTCGGTGATGGTGGAGAAGCGTCTCGTCGATCTCGGGAGTCCAGCCAAAAGCCTGTGCTATTTAGGCACTTTTTTTAGTTTTTTCGGATTTTTTTCATTAGGTTTAATATTATAAGTACGTTAGAAAGTATGGTGACTACGCATGTTTTTTGAGAAGAATGTTAATAATAATAGTAATATACGCAATCTATAGAGGATTTTAGTGGGCTGCATCGAGGATGATCGAATTGCCGTGTTTGTAGAGTTGCTTACCCAGCATCAGCGCAAATTGTACGGTTACATTTATACTTTGGTCCCTAATGCGGCAGACTCGGATGACCTTCTTCAGGAAACCAATTTGGTCCTATGGAAAAAGAATCTTGAGTATCAATTGGGGACGAATTTCACTGCCTGGGCTTATCGCATTGCCTTTTTAAACGTGAAAAACTTCATAAAGACCAAAGGTCGAAGTCGCATTTATTTTAATGAAGAACTCTTGGCCCAGCTTTCGGATTTGCACTTCGACCGTACTAACGTGCATTCGATCTATTCCATGTTGTTGATTCATTGCTTAGGTAAACTTTCCTCGGCAAGCCAACAATTACTAAAACTCCGCTACGATGGGAACCACAGCATACAAGAGGTGGCGAAACAACTGGGGCGCCCGGTAGGG
>JBEKGL010000443.1:0-4202 GCA_050012815.1 Thermoguttaceae bacterium | reverse complement strand
TCCCTCTGTATGGGAATTCTTCGTGGGGGGGTTTGTCGCTGTTTGCGCAATATTAGAACAATTATACGCATTATTGAATTGACAAATCCTCCGTCAAACAAGACGATAGTTTGTTAGGGGGAGGTTTGAGTTAAACTAAAGGATACAAAAGAGATTGATTACCCCACTTTAGATGTATAAAGGGGAGTAAAAAAGTAAAATAATTTGCACAGCGTATTGATATTTAATTTATAAGCGATATACTAAATCTTAACGACTTAAGTAATGGTATTATGTAAAGCCTGCATAAGTTGCGGGCATTTGTTTAGTTTTTTTGCGGCTTTCCTGGCCGCGGTAGTTTTGTGTGTTTCAAACGCCACGTTGGCTGCAACCGTTGCTTATTATGAATTTGAAGAAGGCGCCGACGGAGCGATCATGGCCAATTCAAATGGGAGAACAGGACCATTAGATACGACTCGAACCCCGGGATACGACTCGTCTGGAAACGGCAACACTATTTATGCTTGGACAAGCGACAATTGGGGCAAGTATAGATTTAGCTCCAATGTCCCGGCCGCCACAGTCCCGCAGACAGGCGCAGCCAACACCAGGAGCATTCATAACAATCATGAAGAAGGTGCTTGGTGGCCCGTCATGACAACTTACTCAGCACTGACAGCGCCATCTGGCATCGACCTTGAGAGCACCGTCCTCAGTTCATGGACGATGGAAGCGTCGTTTGTCTCGGATCAGTTGGGCGGCTACCAAGACATGATCGGACACACTGGCATAGCCAATCCAGCTAATGCTGATTCTAGACTCTATTTACAGAAGATCAATTCCGATCAATGCCGAATTGCGTTCGTTGACAATGCGGGCAATGAGTGGGATGTTGTCGACCCGAACAAAATCACTTCGACAACCTCATGGTACCAGATTGCCGCAAGTTCCGACGGAAGAACACTAACGCTTTATGATAATGTTAATGCCGACGGAACCGCCGGTGCCTTACACTTAGTCGGCACCAGAGACATCAGTACCAGCACGGATACCTCGCTGTACCATCAGGGTGACAACGGATGGTACATGTTTGGCGCCGGACAATGGAATAACGGTGATACCGATCGTTTGATCGGAAGCCTCGACAGTGTGCGCATCAGCAACACGGCCCTGGGTTATGACGAGTTGCTGTGCGTTCCCGAACCCTCCACGATAGCGTTGCTCGTTATCGCCGGCGTGTTGGGACTGTTGTACAAACGCAACCGCAAGTAAAAAAACATTCTCGAATTAAAATCCCTAATTCGGGAATTATAAGCGGATTATAACGCAAGGCTTGTCAAAACCATTAAATGGTTTTGACAAGCCCTTTTTGCTGCAATGCAAACCATACCCATTCGCACGGTTGTCAGGACAAATCGTCCATGCCGACCACGCTCCGCATGGTGCCCGATCGCGGCTATTGAGTGTGCGGTGATGAATATTGCGTTTTCGCCTCAGAGCCGGGCCGTGTCGGGTGCGGAAATGCCGTGGCGACACGCCCCGGCTCTGACTTTTCATGCAACATTTATTACCCGATTATCAATAAACACGCACTCCACTATCCACTATCCACTATTCCCTGCCTTCGGCGTCACCTGGACATTCACATCCACGTCCAGCGGTTTTGCATTGGGATAATCGGTTTCAATGTGGATCTTACCGGTAATCTGGCCCGAGGCGTCCTTGGCGTCGAAGGTAACGGGCAGGAGTTGGACGGGTTTGGCGCCATCGGGCGGTTTGCAGTGGAAACGGGGGTCGCTCGTGCGAACGGCGATAATGCGGAACGGCGTCTTGCCTTGAATTACCAGCGGTTTTGTTACAGGTTGCCCCGCCTCGATGACTCCCATAAACAGCGGTGAAGGCCGCACGCTAAGCGCCTGGGAGATTACCCCTTCCACCGGCACTGGAACCCGCGCCGATCTAGGATTGACATCGTTAGTCACCAAAATAAGCTGATCTTGGATATAACCCGCCGGGGCATCGGCTTTGAGTGTTACTAAAAGACTGTATTTCACCTGTCCCCCTGCACGGGATGTCTCGGTGGCTTGACATTCCAAGTAAGGGTTGGAACTTTCAACCCGTTCGATCCGCCAGTCGTCGCGCCCGGCATAACTGACCGACACATTTTGCTTCATCGCCGCGCCTTGGCTGACCGATCCGAATTGCACCACACCCGGCTGCACAACCACGTCTCTGCGAATATACGCGTGGATGTGGACTTGAACCACGGCCGGAAAAGGAAGGTCGAATTTGACCGTAATCGTGGTATCTTTACGACCGTAAAACTGCCGCGTATCGGTGTTGACCACCGCCGTTACTACGGCTTTTTCCCACGTCTTCAGGAATTGTTTGTCGATTTTGGCCGAAGTGCAACCGCAACTCGACTGTACCGATGTGATATGGGCGTCTTCCTCGTAGATGTTCTCGATGACAAATTTATATTCAACCTTTGCTCCCGCGGCTACCACGCCAAAATCGTGCGATGTTTCGCTGAACATCGCTTTTGCCCAATCTTGTTCTTGTCCCCTACCATTTGACGCCAAGGCCAGCAAAATAGAAAGTGAGATCGTCAAAATAGGAATACGCATCTGGTTCTATCCTTATTCGTTGTTGTATAAGAAGATACGCATTTGCCAGACTTCCCGGTAATCTGCCCATATTATCAATAGAAAGGATAAGCCAGCCACCCACCGCCTGTCAAGTTGGCATCGTATATATATAATTGTGGGTGTCCTGTGATTACATGCTTAAAAATTAAATATATGTCCATGTCACGCGAAAAAAGCCGTCTGGCCTTTGCCCGGGCAAAACAACTCATGCCGGGCGGTGTAAACAGCCCTGCCAGGGCGTTCGGCGGCGTGGGCGGAGAACCCATCTTTTTCGACCGCGGCGATGGGGCACATTTAATCGACATCGATGGCAATCGTTATCTCGATTACGTGCTTTCCTGGGGCCCGATGATCCTCGGACACGCCCATCCCCTGGTAATCATGGCCTTGGAAACGGCCCTGCACAAAGGCACTAGTTTCGGCGCCCCGACCGAGGCCGAAAACGATCTGGCCGAACGGATTATCGCGGCAGTGCCTTCTGTGGAAAAAATCAGGTTGGTCAACTCCGGCACAGAGGCCTCGATGAGTGCAATCCGCCTGGCTCGGGGATATACCGGGCGGGCGATGATCGTGAAATTTGCCGGAAATTATCACGGGCACGTGGATAGCCTGCTTGTGGCGGCAGGCAGTTCGGCAGCCACCCTAGGTGTGCCCAACTCGCCCGGCGTTACCGAAGGAACCACGCGCGATACCCTGATTCTGCAATACAACGACGCTGCCGGCTTGGAATCCGCTTTTTCACAATATGGATCCAATATTGCCGGCGTGATTGTCGAACCCGTGGCCGGCAACATGGGCTGCGTAATGGCGAAACCCGAGTTCTTGGCAGCTCTGCGCGATTTGACCCTCAGGCATGGCGCACTGTTGATCTTCGACGAAGTCATGTCCGGCTTCCGCGTGGCTTATGGCGGGGCGCAATCGCTCTTGGGCGTGAAACCGGACCTGACCACCCTGGGCAAAATCATCGGCGGCGGACTGCCCATGGGCGCTTACGGAGGCCGCGCCGATATCATGGACCACATTCTGCCCGCCGGAAAAGTTTTTCAGGCCGGAACATTAAGCGGAAATCCCCTGGCCGCCGCCGCCGGAATCGCCACGCTTAAAATCCTCCGCGACACCAATCCATACACGCAACTGCAACGTCTATCGGAGCGTTTGGCCAAGGGATTGATAGATGCCGCCGCGGCAGCAAACGTTCCCGTTTCCATAGGCGCGTGCGGAGCAATGATGACCTTGTTTTTCAGCCCGGACCCGGTGGTCGACTGGAACTCGGCCTCGCGCTGCGATACCCAGCGTTACGCCCGGTATTTTTGGGGCCTTATCGAACGCGGAATCTATATGCCTTGCAGCCAGTTCGAGGCCTTTTTCCTATCCACCGCCCACACCGAGGCCGATATCGACGCCACCATCGCCGCCATAAAAGAAGTATTTGCCCAAGAAAGGCCATTGAGTTTTTGAAACGGGGACGCAGCTAGTTTATGGCCGCGCCAATAGACCGCCCCAATGCCGGTTCGCCAGGTTATACTGTTGTTTATTTTTCCTTGGAGCTTGCAAATACTAGCTGCGTCCCCGTTT
>JBEKGL010000442.1:0-3899 GCA_050012815.1 Thermoguttaceae bacterium | reverse complement strand
AAGACGAGGCCTTGCCCACCAGCGTTATCACCTGTGCACGCGATTCGCACAATGCCCGGATGCCCGGATCGGCTTCGACGTTAATATCTTTCCGCCGTGTCATGCCGAACGCGCAGACCTTTAGATGCTTCAAGTCGAGTTCCCGGACGCGCTGGAAGTATTGAGCGTCTTTTTCGTTCGATGCCGGGTAACCGCCCTCGATAAAATCAAAGCCGACATCATCCAGGCGTTTGGTCAGTTCCAGCTTGTCGAGGAGCGAGAAACTGATCCCCTCGGCCTGAGCCCCGTCGCGGAGCGTTGTGTCGTAAATTTCAATGCGTCGCATGGATATACCTCATTGGACAGAGGTCAGGGAACAGGGAACAGGGTAATTTGGATGGTTATCAGTTATCAGTAAACAGTTTTCAGTATTCTCTAATCCCTAATCCCTTAAACAAAAAAACCCCAAGGCCGTTTTGGCCTCAGGGCTTTGGTCGTTCGGTCGTATGCCGGAAAGCCCTCAGGCCGCGTTACTCAATAATAATGACAACTACCACGCCTACAAAGACGTGTATTTTGCCAAATATCGGGTTTGCGACCAAGGTAAACATATTCCGGCAATCTTTTTATGGTTATTGCCACCCCCTCATTAGACCGAGACGGCAGTAATCGCTAGATAATCAATAATCGTCGTTTATAAGCTTAATAATCAAATCTACGTAATTTAATTACGATTGTCAACCATTATACTTAAACTACCGTTGATAGGGTCATAAGGTAGAGGCGATCTTAAATCAATGCAGCTATATTGTAGCTCGTTCATGGCAATAAAAAAATGGTGCATAATTTTTCGGAATGCCGCGTCATATTATATTAGAGTCGTTCGATCCGATTTCTGATTCAAATCCGCGTGGTCGGATCCGCAAATTGAAAGGGTTTTTTATACAGTAAGTGCGTGGCATAACACCGATTTGGATCGAAATTGTAATAGCATCGGCGACGCGGGGATTATTCATGTCTGACGATCAAGTTTTACTGGCTCGTTATGCCCGATCACGAGATGCCGGGGCTTTTGCCCAGCTTGTTCAGCGATATTCCGCGCTGGTATTTTCGGTCGCTTCCCGAGTGACAAGGAACTCAACTACCGCCGAAGACGTGGCACAAGACTGTTTTCTCAGGCTTGCCCGACAAGCCGCTTCCATTCATGGTTCGCTTCCCGCATGGCTCCATCGAGTAGCCTTGAATCGTTCCCTGGATATCAACCGCAACGAAGCCGCTCGAAAACGCCACGAGTCAATTTCTTCCAAGCCGTCCGATCCCGATTATGATCCGACTTGGGATCAGATTGCGCCTCATGTGGATGCCGCCTTGTCCAAACTGCCGGACGATCTTCGGGAACCTCTGGTCCAGCATTTTCTTTTGGGTCGCACGCAAACTCAAGTCGCTCAGAACCTCGGCATCGATCAGGCCACCGTTTCCAGGCGAGTGCAGAGCGGCATTGAATCGCTTCGAGGTCACCTGAAACATGCCGGGGTAACGTGCTGCGCCGTCGCACTGTCGTCAATTTTGGCTTCCAAGGCCGAGGCGACCGTGCCCGTGCAACTTTCGGCATCCTTGATGAAAATTGCCCTGGCTGGATTGACTAGTACCAAAAATATTTCGTTACCCACTTTAGTCAAAGGATTAATCATGAAAAAAACCACATGCGCTTTATTGGCGGCGACAATCTTGGCAGCCGTTTCGATTCCAATCATCATTGCGAAATGCGAGCAAACAACCGCGGCCGTCACGAAAGAAAGCCTTCTTAAAGGGCTGATTTTGCATTTCACGTTTGATCGAGCCGAACCCGACGGCAAAGTAACCGACGGCAGCGGGAAGCAAAATAATGGAAAGGCCTCCGGCGTCCAGTGGACGGCAGACGGCAAAAAGGGCGGCGCCTATGTCTTCTCTGCCGACGGCCAGCAAATTGCCGTTCCAAACAACGAATCGCTGAATCCTAAATACATTACAGTGGCCGCCTGGATAAAAACCTCCTTTACTGACGAGAGGTGGCGGCGAATCTTCGACAAATCCTACAGTAAAGGTTACGCCCTGAGCATCGCCGGAGATTGGCAAAAAAACAAATGGCGCGGCTTGGCCAGCATGGAGATCGGCCCCGGACCGCACGTGAGTATGAGCAAAAATGTCGTGGCCGACGGACAGTGGCATCATCTGGCCGTGACTTTTGACGGAACACAACAGTTGATGTATGTTGACGGAAAGGCGCAAGGCAAGCCGGTCCTCTGGAAAAATCCCGGAGAATTAGGGAGCACCGACTTCGATCTGATTGTCGGTTGCAATCGATCAAATTTAGATGAGGATGATCTGGGAATATCCTTCCGGGGCGTGATTGACGAGCCGATGATATGGAACCGCGCGCTATCGCCGGACGAAGTCGCGTTTCTCTTTGAATTGCAACGATAGAATGGGGATTTTCACAATATTGTCGTTTAATGAAAATGCCGAGCATGTTCAAACGAATTCGACGCGACAACAATCCCGGTAATTCTCCCGTGCATCACAATCCGATCCCGAATCGAGAACTGTCTGCAATCTTTTGGTCTATAACGGCGATATTATTGTCTTTTTTATGCCTTATGCACCTTGGCGTACTTGTTTGCTTTGTTTTTAAGGCCGCTGTATCGCCATTTGTCGCACCTGCCGCGCTGTTGATTGCATTGGCAATCGGATACTGGCTTGCCGGTCGTGAAGGGCTGCGCAGTATTCCGCAAATCCTGCCGCTGGCGATAGCAATAGCCGTAGTGGCAATATCGATGTTATTGGCTGCATTATTCTTCGATATGTCGTGGGACGGACTTTGGTATCACCAGACTGCCGTTTATCAGATGGCCCACGGTTGGAATCCGTTATATGAACCGATGCGCGGTTTCACTGTGCATCTCCAAGACTGGCTGCGCCATTACGCAAAGGGTCCTTGGTATATCTCGCTGGCGCTGTTCCAGATTACCCATGATATCGAATGGTCTAAAGCCGCCCCGTGGATGATGCTGGCCGTGACATTTTTCGCCGTACTGGCGGCCTGTATCGACTTTGAAATGAGCAGGGGAAAGTCGGCGGTGATAGCCGCGCTGGTAGCGCTTAGTCCGGTTGTTACGTGTCCATTGGCGACGTATCTAGTCGATGGGCTTTTAGCCTCGTATATGGCCTGTTTTGTCGCCGCCACATTCAGCTATTTCAAAAGGCGAAGTCCATTGATAGTTTGCGTGATCGCGTCGACTGCGATTCTTTGCATAAATGTCAAGTTCACCGGTCTTGTTTATTTATGCTTCATCTCGGCCGCCGCCGGACTTTATGCGATCATCAAAAGGCGCGACGTACTATTGAACTACGCTGTGGTGCAGATCGTTCCTTATCTGCTGGGGATATTTTTATTCGGCTATAATCCATACGTTACCAATTATGTCCATCGGGGTCACCCGTTCTATCCGCTCATGGGTACGGCTGCATATCCGAGCCACGACCAGCAAGGACGCGATCCTGTCGAGCTTTACGAAACTCCGAAGAACATGATGGGGCGCAATGCCTTGTATCGCCATTTCTACGCAATATTCGGCCGGCCATACAATATTTATGACGGAACGGATGTGCGGCTTATGTGGCCTTTTGACATTAGGTGGAAAGATGTTGATTTTTTCTGTTATCACGAGTTGCGCATCGGCGGTTTTGGTCCGCTTTTTAGCGGCGCACTAATTATCAGTCTTGTTCTGCTTGCAATCGCGATGTTCCAGCCGGGTATCCCACGTGGAATAATTTTGCTTTTCATCGGTACGATCATCGTGTCGCTTATGATCAGCAGACATACATGGTGGGCAAGATTCGAGCCGCAAGTCTGGTGGCTGCCGATTGCCGCGGTAATCGCC
>JBEKGL010000441.1:0-3908 GCA_050012815.1 Thermoguttaceae bacterium | reverse complement strand
GTGCCGTTGCACTGGGCGCATCGCATGTAAACGTCGGCCAGAAATTGCATGTCGATCTGGATGTAGCCGTCGCCCCGGCAGGCGGCGCAGCGCCCGCCGTCGACGTTAAAACTGAAATGTCCGGCGTCGTAACCGCGGGTGCGGGCTTCGACCGTGTCGGCGAACACGTTGCGGATTTCGTCGAAGACTTTCAAATACGTAACCGGATTGGAGCGCGGCGAACGCCCGATCGGGCTCTGATCGACCATGATCACGTCGTCGATCTGCCCGTCGCCGTAAACGTCGTCGTGCGGATAGGGTTTTGAGGCGTCTTTGCGCAAGCGGCGGCAGAGGGCCGGGTACAGGGTGTCTTCGACCAGCGTGCTCTTGCCCGAACCGCTCACGCCGGTGACCAGGCACAACATGCCCAGGGGAAATTCCACGGTTATGCCTTTCAGATTGTTTCCCCGCGCGCCGGCCAGGCGGATCCAGCCATGATTGGGGGGGCGGCGCCGAGGATTTGCGCCCACCCCGCGCCGGCCGGCCAGATAGTCGCCGGTAAGGCTGTCGGGCGAATCCTCCAATTCCCTGGGAGTTCCCTGGAACACGATGCGCCCGCCGCGTTCGCCCGCTCCCGGGCCGATCTCCACGATCTGATCGGCTGCGCGGATCATCGATTCCTCATGCTCCACCACGACCACGGTATTGCCGCGGTCGCGGAGCTTTTTAATCGCGGTAATGAGTTGATTGATGTCGCGGGAATGCAGGCCGATCGACGGCTCGTCGAGCACATAAAGCATGTTTACCAGGCTGGAACCCAGGGAGGCGGTCAGTGCGACGCGCCGGGCTTCGCCGCCGCTTAAGGTCTTAAGCGGACGATCCAGAGTAAGATATCCCAGGGAGACTTCTTCGAGATATCCCAGTCTGGCGGCGACCTGTTCGAGCATCAACCGGCCGACCTGCCGTTGCCAATCCGACAACTGCAAATTGCGGAAAAAGGCGGCCGTTTCGCGGATTTTCATGGCGCAGATCTCGCCCAGGTTTTTGCCGCCCACGCGCACGGCCAACGCCTCGGGCCGCAGGCGCGTGCCGTTGCAACTCGGGCAGGTCCGCCCGCTCCGCCAACGGCTCAAAAACACGCGAATGTGCATCTTGTACTTGCGCCGCTCGAGCCAGGCGAAGAATCCTTCCAGGCCGCCGAATTTCCGCTCCGGCACGCCGCGGGTAATCAACGCCAGATGCCGTGGGTCGAGTTCCTTAAACGGCACTTCGGTGGGAATGTCATAATCCGGGGCCAGGGCCAAAAGTTCCCGCAATTCGTGCTCGTAAGCGGGCGTGTTCCAGGGGGCTATCGCCCCTTCGACGAGCGATTTGTTCGGGTCGGGCACGATCAGTTCCATGTCGATGCCGATCACGTTGCCGAAACCCTCGCACTCCGGACATGCGCCCAAGGGGCTGTTGAAACTAAACAGCCGCGGCTCCGGCGTTGGATATTCAATGCCGCAATCCTCGCAGGCCAACTGCGTGCTGAATCCCAACCGCCGCCAGGGTCGGCCGTCGATGTGGATTGATGGGCGGGAAGAGGGTTCAGGGTTCAGGGTTCGGAGGTTAGGATTCAGAATTTGAGATTCAGGATTTAATACATTTCTACCATGATTTTCTTCGACAAACACAAAACACCGCCCGCGGCCTTTGGTAAAGGCGGTTTCCAGCGAGTCGCGCAATCGCGTGTCGCTTGCACTGCCGGCCGACAGTCGATCGACAACTACATAGATGCCATTGTGCGGCTTGTTTAGCCCCGGTGCTTGTGCCGGGTGCGGAGCGGCAGCAGCGGACAGGGATGATTTTTCTTCGGCCTTTGTTGGGGTGACAGTTAAACTATTGCCCCAACTTTCTGATGAAGTTCCTTCATCCAAGTTTATCAGACGCTCGCCGACGATCGCGCGAATGAATCCTTCTTCGCGCAGTCCCACAGCCAACGCATCCCACTGGTCGAGATTCGGCATTTCGATTGGAAATGCGATCAGGTATCGCGTGCCCGGCGGCAGGGCGGCCAGTGTTTCGGCGGTGCTCTGGGCGGTGTCGCATCGAACTTCCTGCCCACACCCCAGACAAAACACCTTCCCGATCTTGGCGAACAACAACCGTAAATAATCGCCGGTCTCGGTGGCCGTGCCGACCGTGGATCGGCTGGAGCGGCCGGCGTTTTTGCCGGTAACGGCGATGGCCGGGGGGATGCCGTCGATGCGTTCGGCCTCGGGCTTTTCCAGTCGCTCCAGGAATTGCCGCGTATAGGCCGAAAAACTCTCGATGTATCGGCGCTGGCCCTCGGCATACAGGGTATCCAGGGCAAGACTGCTCTTGCCGCTGCCGCTTAGCCCGCAAAACACGATCAACCGCCGATGCGGCAGATCGAGATCGATGGCTTTCAGGTTGTGCACCGCCACGCCGCGAAGTGTTATTTGCCCGATGGAATTCATATTCACTACGGCACGCTGGGTAGATAATAAGGCAGATTAACACTATAGCAGGTTTTTCGCACTCCTTCCAGCACCCCTCGAAGAACTCGCTATTCCAGCCGGGAAAAATGTTGATATTTACAGAAATTTTTATATAATCATCTTTCCATTCCAGTAGGAAATTGCAGATTCTCGAAGTCAATCGAATAGTATCGAAAATGGGCCATCAAGATAGGCGCCCAGTTCTATTTTGTCGTGAATGTACTTACTGTTGGAGCAGCGATTTTACTTCGCCCACGAAGCGCCGCGCCTGGTCGAGGAGTATGGAGACATCCTCTAGGCTGAAGCGTATCATTGCATGATAATCGGCTTCCTCTCGACGGTCAAAGGCCGTCAAGAGGGCTCTGCCTAGTTCTTCGGATATGCGACCGGACTTTACGTATTCCCGATGTATATGCGAGATCACCGCGCTATGCTTGTGCAATTCCAGGCCGTCGTGAAGCACCAGCGCATAGGCGGCATAGAACATCGCATAGTAGCAGCGATTGATCGTGCCTGTCAGCGATTCATGAGAGAGCAGGATTGCAGCATCATTACAATGCATCGTCAGCTTTGACAAGCCATGCCTCGATCACCCGACGCTGATCCTCCGGCATCATACGACTATCCCCTCAACAACAGCATGTTGTAGAAAAGGAAGACATTCGACCGGGGGTGATTTAATTTCATTGTCTAAAAAAAAGTGCAGGTCGAAAAAAACGTCATAATTCAATTGGAGATCGATCCTCCGGTCCATCACCTTATCCATTTCCCGCTGGTTGAGAGTATGCTCGGTTACGCAAAGCACGTCGTAATCCGAATCTGGATCCGCACCGCCTTCCACGCGAGATCCATAATGATACAAACGCACGAAATTATCGCCCAATACCGATTGCAGCATCTCGCGCAATTCGACTAAACAGGGATGGCGTGCAAGACCGGATTATTTGGCGTCTGGCATTTTCATAACGGCGAACAAACGTAAAATAGGCGCTGACAAGCATCTTGCCGCCTGGATATAAAGTACGTTACCGATGTCTCGATGTCAAGTGTTTTCTTGTTGATCTTGTGTCATCCTAAACCCTTGACAAGATTTTTAACATTGTTATAGATGAGGTGTATTCGCGGCGGTTTTCCGTCGCGTATTACGGCCTCGAGGTCAACGATAGTGAGGCTTCCTTGGCGGGAGCCATAACGGTGCTGGGAGTCGTTGCCTCGGGGTTTTTTTTGCGCTACGGCTGTATTAAACGCGATCCACGGTATAATGGGTAATGTTTGAGGGATAGTGAATTGAAAAATGTTTAGCCCGGGCTTGCGTCCGGTGCTTTTCAGTGGACAGTTGGATATTCATTTAACCATGAAAATACTCGTGCTGGGACTTGGCAATCCGCTGGTGAGCGATGACAGCATAGGTCTGCGCGTGGCGGAAAC
>JBEKGL010000440.1:0-3933 GCA_050012815.1 Thermoguttaceae bacterium | reverse complement strand
CCGTGCTTTCATCATCATAGCGCGACCACCGGCCGCGGCATTATCATAGCGCGACCACTGGTCGCGGCTTTACAGTTTTACTCGGTAACGGCCTCAAAACCCAGGGCTTCGATCATTCTAAGATCATCTTCCGGCGGTTGACCTTTGGTCGTAAGGTAATCGCCCGCAAAGATCGAATTGGCCGGATAAAGGCCCAGCGGTTGCAGCGGTCCGAGGTGCATTTCCCGCCCCCCGGCGATGCGAAGTTCACACTTGGGATTCGCCAAACGGAACAGGGCCAGGACTTTCAGGCAGTATCGAGGATTCAGGCGCCACGTTCCGGCAAGCGGCGTGCCTTCGATGGGCTGCAAAAAGTTGATCGGCACTGCCTCGACCATTAACCGGCCGAGTTCAAGGGCCAATTCCACCACGTCGATGTCCTCCTCGCCCATGCCCACGATCCCGCCCGAGCATATTTCCAGGCCTGCGCGGCGGACCGCATCGAGCGTGTCCAAACGCTGTTGATAAGTATGGGTAGAGCAAATTTGGGGATAGAATCGCCGGCTGGTATTGAGGTTGTGATTTACCCGATCCACGCCGCCGGCCTTAAGCAGCGCCGCCTGCTGGGCCGACAGCAAGCCCACTGATGCGCAAATCGCCAGGCCGTATTGGGCTTTGATCCGCGGCACGGTCGCGGCGATGGTTTCAAGTTCCCGGTCGCTCGGCGAGCGCCCGGAGATTACTATGCAATAAGTTTTTGCCCGAAGTTCGGCGGCGATTCGCGCGCCGTCGAGGAGTTTTTCCGCATCGACGAGATTATATCGCGGGATCTCGGCCGAGGAGACGCGCGATTGCGAACAATAACCGCAATCCTCGCCGCAGTGTCCGCTCTTGGCGTTGATCAGAAAGTTCAGGTGCACCCGATTGCCAAAATAGCAATGCCGCACGCGATATGCCGCCGCCAAAAGATCGAGTAATTTCTCGTCGGCGGCGCGGAGCACGGCCAGGCCTTCATCCGTGTTGAGCATGTGGCCGTCAATCGCCCGATCGGCCATTTCCTGCCACCGGTCGTTAAAGCCGGTGGAAAGTTCATCAAGTTGTATGGCGTGGTTTATCATTTACCGGAATATACCAAATCTTATGCGAATCCACAAACAGGGGGGAGATCGTCGGCCGGCAAAATCAAGACGAGGCCATACTCGGCGTGTCCCAGTGGTGCGAAAGATATATTGGCTTTGATAAAATGCCTCCTGTATATAAAATCAAGCATTGAAAGACCGTGCAAATAGGATATGATAGATAAGTAAGGAGTATTGTTCATAATAATGTTTGCCATTATTCGTAGAGGATAATTTATGACGGTAATTATTGACATTTCTCCTGAAACCGAGAAGCTTTTACAAGCAGAATGGGGCGATCTTAATCAGGCCGCGCGAGAAGCACTAGTGATCGAAAGCTATCGGCAGGGCAAATTGAGTTTAGGGCAATGCAGCCAAATTCTCGGCAAAAACCTCTACGAAACCGAAGCCTTCTTCCGCTCCCGGCGAGTAGAATTGCCCTTGACTCAAGAAGAAATCGATCGCGATCGGGCATGCCTGGACAGGATTCTTAAGTGATTGTCATATCCGATTCGAGTCCGCTGCATTATCTTATCAAATCAACACGGATGAACTTCTCCACACGCTGTTCGGTGGAGTGATAATTCCTGCTTCAGTGCGTGAGGAACTGGAATGTCCCGAAACGCCTATCATGGTTCGGAAATGGTTAAAATCATCGCCTTCTTGGGCCAAGTTTTGCACAGCCACTAGGATTGATCCTTCCCTGCCCCTTGGAAAAGGTGAACGAGAGGCTATTTGTCTGGCCCTGGAGCTACGCTCAGATATACTTCTGGTAGATGATAAAAAGGCGCGCCGCATTGCCGAAGAGCATGGTCTAACCGTGACAGGAACAATAGGCATCCTTCGAGCAGCTCATGATCGGGGGTTGGTTAAATTGCCTGAGGCGATCCGCGAACTCCTAAAGTGTGGTTTTCGCCTTTCGGAGAAACTAGCACAGCAAATATGTTCTGAACCGATAAATCAAGCGAATGACGTTAGCGCCACGGCGAGTGCTTCTGATTTAGATGAAAAGGAGAAGCCTTCCTGAACTTATGGCCTTGCTCGATACGCTGCCTAAGTAGATTAAATTCACGCAATCCCATGTGCGTTTTCATAGGCGGCGATTTCTTTTTCGTGCTTTAGCGTCAGGCCGATGTCGTCCAGGCCGCCAAGCAGGCAGTGGCGGCGGAAATCGTCCACCTCGAAGGTTAATTTCAGGCCGAATTCGTCGCGGATTTCGCACTTTTCAAGATCCACGCTTACTTTGTAGCCCGGGTGTTTGGCCGCGCGGCGGAAAAGATCTTCCACTACGGCCTCGTCGAGTTGGATGGGCAATAAGCCGTTCTTGAAGCAATTGTTGTAAAAGATGTCGGCGAAACCGGGGGCCACGATCGCGCGAAAGCCGTAATCCTCCAACGCCCAAGGGGCGTGCTCGCGGCTCGACCCGCAGCCGAAATTCCGGCGGGCAAGCAAAACGCTCGCCCCGCGATACTCCGGCCGGTTGAGAATAAAATCGGGATTGTCCGCTCCGTCGTCCAAATAGCGCCAATCGAAAAACAGGAATTGCCCAAAGCCCGTCCGCTCGATGCGCTTGAGGAATTGCTTGGGGATAATTTGATCGGTATCGACGTTTGCCCGGTCGAGCGGAACGAGCAGGCCGGTATGGTTTGTGAATGAACGCATGGCTTTTTTGATATGGTTAATTGGAAATTTGCAATTATCAATTTGAAATAATATTTTACTTGTAATTCCACTCGCGGACGTCGACGAAGTGTCCGGCCACCGCGGCGGCGGCGGCCATGGCGGGCGAGACCAGGTGCGTGCGTCCACCCTTGCCTTGCCGGCCCTCGAAGTTGCGGTTGCTGGTCGATGCCGAGCGCTCACCCGGCTCGAGCTTGTCCGGATTCATTGCCAGGCACATGCTGCATCCGGCCTCGCGCCACTCCAGGCCCGCTTGTTGGAAAATGCAGTGCAGTCCCTCGGCCTCGGCCTGTTTTTTCACCAGGCCGCTGCCCGGCACGACCATGGCCTTTACGCCTGGAGCGACTTTATGCCCGCGAACAACGGCCGCAGCCGCGCGCAGGTCTTCCAGCCGGCCGTTGGTGCAGGAACCGATAAACACTTGATCGACTTTGATCGCGGTGATCGGCGTGCCGGGTTTTAGGCCCATGTATTCCAGCGCT
The DNA here is from genome assembly GCA_050012815.1 of Thermoguttaceae bacterium. Taxonomy (GTDB): domain Bacteria; phylum Planctomycetota; class Planctomycetia; order Pirellulales; family Thermoguttaceae; genus JBEKIK01. Next base: position 674 of record JBEKGL010000440.1, on the reverse strand, counting down.
TTGGCCACGCCTTTTTGTTCGGTCGGATCGGCGAATTCGGCCGGATCCGGAACTTTGCCGCCGACGTCGGTCACTTGTCCGGGATTCGTTCCCCACGTTACCTGCGGTTGAATATCGCCCGCGCGGAAGGTTTCCAGGCGATCGAACTTTGCCCCCGGATCGCCGGGCAATTTCTCCCATTGCGCCACGGCGGCATCGAAATCCTTGGGTGCAAACCGCCGGCCGCGTAGATAATTGAAAGTAGTTTGATCGGGCGCGATCAGCCCTGCCCTGGCCCCGGCCTCGATGGTCATGTTGCAGACGGTCATTCGCTCTTCCATTGTCAAGGCGCGAATAGCCTCGCCAGTGTATTCGATGCAATAGCCAGTCCCTCCGCTGGTCGAAATTCGGCCGATAATGTAGAGAATGACATCCTTGGCGGTCACGCCAAAGGGCAGTCGGCCGTCAACGCGGATCTCCAACGTCTTGGGCTTGTGCTGCAATAACGTTTGGGTGGCCAGCACGTGTTCGACTTCGCTGGTGCCTATGCCGAACGCCAAGGCCCCAAGCGCGCCGTGAGTGGCGGTGTGGCTATCGCCGCATACGATGGTCATGCCCGGCTGGGTGTAGCCCAACTCAGGCCCGATCACGTGTACAATGCCCTGGTTTTTGTCGTTAAGATCATAAAAACGGAT
>JBEKGL010000439.1:0-5221 GCA_050012815.1 Thermoguttaceae bacterium | reverse complement strand
CTCCCGGACCTCAGTTAAGCAGTCCCGATAATCGCACCACTGCATCGCCGGTGCGTCAGGCGATATATCTGGTCAAACGGCCGGCCTTGCCTGCTAAGCCTGCACCTGAGCAAAAAAACGCCGGCTGGCGGGAATCGCGGGATTAAACACAAATTCCATTTATTAAGATACCCTATTCGGCCCGTCTTTAACGGTTTAAAGACGGGCCGCTCGATTTCTTGGGATATTTGGGGTGTTGACCGCCGCTAGCCGAACCAGGAATAATTCGTTAGATTCTAAGGGATTATTGTACCCCGGTTTACAATATTCCAACAAATGGCTAAAGCAGTTTGATACTAACATGCCCGCAAATCTCACGCCGCAGTATCGCAAAATCGAGGAGGAATTCCGCCGCGCAACCTCTATCGAGGAAGAACTGCAATGCCTGCAACGCATGCTCCAGGAAATTCCCAAGCACAAGGGAACCGACCATCTCCAGGCGGAGCTGAAGGCCAAAATCAGCAAGGCCAAAAAGGAGATGGCCACTGAGAAAAGCAGCGGGAAAAAAACACGCGGGCTGCGAATTCCCCGTCAGGGGGCGGGCACGGTCGTTATTCTCGGCGGACCGAACGCGGGCAAGAGCCAGTTGGTGGCGCGGCTTACAAACGCCACGCCCGAAGTCGCCCCTTATCCGTTTACAACCACCACGCCCGCGCCGGCCATGATGCCCTGGGAAGACGTTACGGTCCAACTCATCGACACTCCGTCCATCACGGCCGATTTCATGGATCCCAGCCTTCACGGACTGATTCGCCCGGCCGATTTGGTTTTGCTGATGGTCGACATGGAAAACGACGCCGGCATCGAACAGTGCCAGGACGTGTTCGATCGCCTTTCGCGCACAAAAACCCGGCTGGCCGCCGGATCGTACCTAGACGAGCAAGACGTCGGGCTTTCCTACACGCGGACTTTTTCCGTGCCTAACAAAATCGACGCCCCAGCCGCGACCCAACGCCTGGAACTGTTCCACGAACTTCTGCCCTTGGATTTTCCCGAATACGTGATCTCCGCCGAACACGGCACGGGCTTGGAGCCCTTGCGGGAAGCTATCTACAAGGCCATGGACGTGGTGCGGGTATACTCGAAATTGCCCTCGGCCAAGGAAGCTGACCGCGACCGGCCATTTACCCTTCGCCGCGGCAGTTGCCTGTTGGAGTTGGCCGGCATGGTGCACAAGGATTTTCTGGAAAAACTGAAATTCGCCCGCGTCTGGGGCACGGCCGTACACGACGGCACCCATGGAATTGCACATGTAAAATAGAGGGGTCAGAGGTCAGGGATCAGGGGATAGAGGAAATGACGAATGACTAAGATAATAAGGAATGATGTATTTGGACCACAAATCACGATCCCCCATTGCCGACTCCAAATTCCCTGACCTCTGACCTCTAATCCCTCTCCCTAATAATGAACAACGTCGAAATATCCGCCGTTTTCGATCATATTGCCGACCTGCTGGAGTTCCAGGACGCCAATCCGTTTCGGGTCAGGGCGTATCGCAACGCAGCGCGAACGATCCACGATCTGCCGGAATCCGTGGATGTGATTCTGGCCGACCAAAACCGTTCGCTTTTGGATATCGAGGGCATAGGCAAGGATCTGGCCGACAAAATCACCAGATTGGTGCTGACCGGTTCGCTGCCCATGCTCGACGAGCTTTTGGCGGAAATTCCCGAAAGCGTGTTGGCCATCCTCCGCGTGCCCGGTTTGGGACCCAAACGGGCGGCCGTTCTTTTCCACGAACTTAACGTCGTCAATATCGACCAACTCCGCGAGGCCTGCCAACAACATCGCGTGCGGGAACTAAAAGGTTTCGGGGCAAAAAGCGAGGAGACAATTTTACAAGGGCTTGATATCGCCGCCGAGGCCGACCGCCGCATTCTCTGGGCCGAGGCCGATCAGCACGTCCAGTCCATACTCGGCCACATGGACAGTTGCCGGGCAATCGAGAAAATCGAACCAGCCGGCAGTTACCGCCGATGCCGGGATACAGTGGGCGATTTGGATTTTCTGGCCGTGGCACAAAATACAATTGCCGTGATGGATCACCTCACCCATTACGGCGGGCTGGCGCAAGTCCTAGCCCGCGGCGAAACGAAAATGTCCATCCGCCTTACCGGCGGCGTGCAAGTCGATCTCCGCGTGGTGCCGGAAATATCTTTCGGCGCGGCCCTGCAATACTTCACCGGCTCAAAGGAGCACAACATCATCCTACGCGGCCGGGCAAAAGACCAGGGGCTTAAAATCAACGAATACGGCGTGTTTCGCGGCGATCGGATGATTGCCGGACGAATGGAGGAAGACGTTTACGCCGCCCTGGGCCTGCCCTGCTTTCCCCCGGAATTGCGCGAGGCACGCCGGGAATTTGAATGGGCCGACACAGGAAAACTGCCCGAACTCGTCATACTCGGCGACATCCGCGGCGATTTGCACATCCACAGCACCTGGACCGACGGACAGGCAACAATCGAGGAAATGGCCCGGGCGGCAAAACAGCGCGGTTTGAAATACATCGCAATTACCGACCATTCGCAACGGGTGGCCATGGTCAACGGCCTGAACCCCGACAGGCTGCTCCAGCAATGGGCCGAAATCGACAAGCTGAAAAAACGCCTGAAAGGCATAACCGTGCTAAAGGGCATCGAAGTGGACATCCTCGAACGCGGCGGACTGGATCTGCCCGATGACGTTCTTGCCCAGGCCGATTGGGTCGTGGCCAGCGTGCACTATGGACACAATCAGCCCAAGGAACAAATCACCCGCCGCATTATCGAGGCCCTGGAAAATCCTTACGTTTGCGCTATCGCCCATCCCACCGGGCGCATGCTTTTACGCCGCAAACCATACGAAGTCGATCTGGACGCCGTGCTCCGCGCCGCCCGCGACAACAACAAATTCATGGAACTGAACGCCCATCCCATGCGTCTCGATCTGGACGACGTGGCCTGTGCCGCCGCGAAAAACCTGGGCGTGCCCATCGTCATCTCCACCGACTCCCATCGCACCGACGGCCTGGACTCCATGCGCTACGGCATAATGCAAGCCCGCCGCGGCGGCCTCTCGAAACACGACGTCGCCAACACCCACACCTGGCCGCAGGTGAAAAAAATACTGGGAAAATAATATTCATCTCTAGATCTCGTTATACTCCGCGTTTTAATCCGCCTATAGCCTAATGAGGTCAAAAAGAATATGTTTGCGCTGACGGCAAAGCCGGCAATGCTATCGGTATGTTATTTTAACCTGAGTTTTGGATAATGTATCTTGATAATTTGCCCCTCCGGGGCAATAGATAGTTCCGTTAAGCAAAAGTCGTGTTTTTAGGGTGTTTTTGTCACTTTTTTAAGGAGTTGTAACCATGGAACGGATTCCAAAATCTCTGGCGTTAATCTTGGGTTTGCTCTGCCTCGCATTTACCTCATGTGTGGATTCGGATAATCCACTGTCCGATCCGAAACAATCGGCCGTCGATCCCGGCCTGGTGGGCGTGTGGCGCGCACGTGATAAAGACGGCGAGGTGGTTTATTATCACGTGGGGCAGGCGGGCGGAAAATTTCCAGCCGGCATGTTGCGGGTAAAAATCATCACCCACAATAAAAACGGCGAATTGCCTCGGCCCGACGCCGACGATACCCTGGCGTTTATCACTGTTTTGGGGAAAAACCACTATGTGAACGTTACCGGACTGGATGCCGAGAAGATCAAAACCATGGACGATTCCAAATGGGAACCCAAAATGGCCGACGGGTATTTTATTTACAAGTATGAAATAAACGGCGATAAGTTGACCATTGCCTGCATGGACCCCAAGCAAAAAGAGGCCGCCATCAAGGCCGGAAAAATCAAAGGCACAAACGAAGGCGATAACCGCCGCTTTACCGACACAACGGAAAACCTCGCCCACTTCCTTGCCTCGGGTGATGCGGAAAAACTCTTTTTCACCAAAGAGCACACCGACGAAGGCTATGGAATACTGGAACGGGTGAAGTAAGACCACTCCTTACCCATCAATTTAATTACTTGTACCCACGCTGGAGCGTGGGTACAAGTAATCCTGTGTCAATTTTCTAATCTTAAACTACTAATCCCTAATCATCTAATCTCTAATCCCTAATCATCTTGTATTTTCACCATATCGCTCTTGCCTCATTAGCCGGGCAAACTTATACTGCCCGCCCGGTTTCCCTATATTCTCGATCCATAGTTCTTCGGCAAGGAGGCTGAAGCATGGCAAAATACTATATATTTTCCGCATTTTTGATGGTGGCTGTCGCGTGTCAGGCTTGGGGGCAGTATCCGGTCGGCGACAACGAAACCCGGTCGAATTCCTCTTGGCAAAAGACCGGGGAAATGCCCATGCAATCCACCGGTCCGCAAGCCGATCGTACCGATACCGGCCGAACATCCGGCCGTTACGATACATCTTCTTCCGATTCATCCGCGGCATCCTCGGCGGCAAACAAAGACGCTTCATCTTTCACAAACAAAGTCGCATCCAGGCCCGCTATGAAATTCACCGGCGGCGGCGCCTCATTGCCCAACGACGGCGGACAGGTCTGGAAGGAATACGATATAAGCGCCTACACCGCCCGTGTAACAAGCACCAAAAAGCCCGAGCAGGCCCTTATCGATTGGATCCTGCGCGAGACCGGGTATGAGGCATGGCACTCCGATCCTTTGGGAGTTTTAAGCGCCAACAATCGCACGTTGCGGGTTTATCACACTCCCGAGATGCAGGCCGTCGTGGCCGATCTTGTGGATCGTTTCACCAGCACCGCGGCAGCCACGCAAACTTTTGCCCTGCGCGTGATAACTTTGGATAGTCCCAATTGGCGGACCAAGGCGCAACCGTTGTTGCGGCCCGTGCCCGTGCAAACGCCGGGTGTGTGCGCTTGGCTTTTGGCCAAGGAAGACGCCGCCGTTATGTTGGCCGAGTTGCGTCGCCGCAGCGACTACCGCGAACACAGTTCGCCGTATTTGATGGTCAACAACGGCCAATCGACGGTGGTTTCGGCCATGCGCGGACGGCAGTATTCGCGCGATGTCATTCTCCGCTCCGACCTGCCCACCGGCGCCGAATTGCAGCCCGGCCAGGTCGATGAGGGATTTACCATCGATTTCAGCCCGCTGTTGTCAGGCGATCGGCGAATGATCGACGCCACGGTCAAGTGCGACATCGATC
>JBEKGL010000438.1:0-3945 GCA_050012815.1 Thermoguttaceae bacterium | reverse complement strand
AACCTTTTCCATGCGGTAGAGGCGAGTCCGGGTGCAGGGCGATTTTTTCGTAAAGCACGTCTAAAATATCGCCGGCGACCTCGGCATGGCTGCTTTCCAGGAGCAAGTCCAGTTTTCCGTGCAGTTCGCGCTTGCGGTTCATAAGGCAAACGGCCGAAAGCGCCCCTTCCATGGTAAGTGGCCCGCCCATGCCCACGCGGCTGTTTAGCTCGTCGAAATCGGCTTGCGTCCAGCCGTCGAATAATTCGCCGTGGCTTGCCAGCGCCTCTTCGACCATGGGATTGGTCAGGCGGTCGAAGCTGCGATAGAGCAATTGGGCCGGATCGATGAACAACTCGTCCACCGATACCCCCAGGCCGGCAGCCAGGCGATGCAGCGTCCGGGCGTGGGGCTTTTTCACCCCATTTAAGATGCCGCGAATGGTGCGCTTGTCCAGACCGGTCAGCCCGGCGACCTGGTGAATCGACATTCCAGCCGCCACTATCAAACGCTGTAAATTGTCTTTGGCATGGTTCGACATCAGAAGGCAACTCCCGGCCAGGGTACAGTCCCATTTTCGCCGATCATGCCGGCCGCATGGTGCCCGGAAAATTGGGACAGTCCCCAAGTCATTCCCCAAGACGCCGATAAACTATACTAGTGTATACCTGATTGTCGGCATTTCGTCAATGCTGCCTAACCGTGCAAATTCCAAGAAAAATTGGGGGGTAATAAGTCTTCGGAACCCCCTATTTAGCTGGGCTTGTGTGATGTGTATAACACAAAAGAAATAGCCATAATTGAAAGTCGTCCCGGTATTTACAATCAGGAGGGCGGGCATTCCTGTCCGCCTCCAAAAGACAGGCAAGAATGCCTGTCCTCCTGTTTACAAATTGGTCGGGTTATTTTGATTCCAGGGATTGGGCCAATCGCCCCAATGGTCCAGATACAAGCGGAAGGCCGGAATGTCCTGGGCCTTGGTTTCCAGCCAGGTTTTTGTATCGGAGATGATTTGCCGCTCGGCGCCGAGATCCAACTGCCCCAGCAAGACCCGGGTGCGAAGGAAAACAAAATATGTATCCAACACGTCGCAACGGCAATAGTTATTGATATCCGCCAGTCGGCCGGCGTCGTACATGTCTTGGACCATGTCGCCTTGGACATCCATTTTGCCGGGCTTGCCTAGCAGATTGGCCGCCAGATTCAACCCGCCCGTCATCCGCGTGGAACCGAAATTGGTGAGCAATTCGCACAAATCGATATGGGCGGCGATATTGTAGCGGCTGCGCGGCTGGTCGAACGACTTGCCCGCGCTTTGGAACCAGCCCGGCACGCTTATGCCGTAACGGAAGGCGGCCAACTCCAACAACGGCAGGTCGAAACCGCGGCCGTTAAAACTAACCAGCGTGGGCCGGCGATACTTTTCCCAGCCCCGCCAAAAATTTTCCGTGATAACGTGCGGGCGGAACTGAGGCTCGTCCAGAACCACCACGTCTTCCAGGCGGAAATCGGCCGAAACCTTGCCGACCGCCACCGAAATCGGCAACTGAAAGCTGTACGGAATAAAATCGCTCTCATATTTTTGCATCAACTCGTCCCGATAGCGCCGCACCGCCTCGGCCGGCGAAAGCGACTGTCCGGCATAACGCAGCTTGGCCACCAATTCGGCATCGGCGACGCTCTCGGTATCGAACACCAAATAACGGATCGTGGAAGGCATGATGAAAGGGGCTAGCGGTTAGTGGGTGGGGGTTAGGGAGCCTATAGCCTAATCATCTGCCGATTCTAGGTGTAAAGCATCAAAGGCGTCAACACTCGGCGTCCACTCTTGACGGAAACTCGGTAGATATCTAGGCTTAGGAGGTAAATACGGCATGGTTTTCCATCCATATAGGGGGAGAGGCCGATTGGAGCCTGTCCCAAATACATCTTTCCGAGTGAAGCTAAGAATCTGAAAAATCGGGAATTTGTAAAGCGGTATCACGTTAGCCATTTGCAGCGAACTTCATGGAACAACTACTATTTATCACGAAAACGCGAAAGGACGAAAACACGAAAAAGAATCGAATGTTTACATTTCGTGTTTTCGCAGTTTCGCAATTTCGTGTGAAAATAGATTGTGTTTCAATTGTTTTATATTTTGCAATCCGCTAAATAATATCGCAAGGTTAATAATCTTGGGGAATGGTGTAACGGTAGCACGACTGACTCTGGATCAGTTAGTTAAGGTTCAAATCCTTATTCCCCAGCTTTTTTTAAAGCGGCGGCAGGTTTAATTTTCTAATAACCTGCATAGGCAGAAATAGATGGCGCTCGTCGTCCAACAACGAGACAAAACCGTATTTCAGGTAAAACCGCCTGGCGCCTTCGTCAACGGCATGGACCTCGACGGCCCGTACCCCGATGTGCAGTGAAATATGGTTCGCCCGACGTAGGGCATCGATCAATAGATACGCACCCAATCCTTGCCCTTGAACGCTTTTGTCCACGGCAAGTCGTCCCAGCAAAACCACGGGAATGTCAATGGCAGGCAGTCCCTTGGCTTGATCTTCGGGCAGCGACTCGTAGCCGACCTGATGATTTGAGATGGCATAATAGCCAAGAACTTTGGATTCTCCCGATTGCACGGCAACGTATGTTCTGGACAAATCCCGCCGCTCATGTTGGCCGGCCAGTCGTTGAATCCACTCGTTCAATTGAGTTTTGCCGCAATCAAACGAGGCTCTATCGTGCGACTTATGGAGTCTCTGAATGTCCCATGGGGATTGAGGCGTTTTACCCACGGCGCTTCTTATACTTTCCGGCGGCGGCCGCTAGAGCTTTATTAGGGCGGATATTCTTCTTGTCCAACAGTGAGATAAAGACATCCCGATCCCGGTTCGAGAGACAGGTAACGTTCTCCTGTTCGATGACGTCTCTGGCGCTCCGCACGAGTGTCGAAACCGCGAAATCGCTGACCGATTGACCGAGCCGCGCGGCGGCTTCCTCGATAGTCTGCTTAAGTTCCGCGGGCAAGCGGAAGTTCAGCCGGGCATCGTTATAAGAAGTATGTGTAGACATTTTGCACCCTCATTATTGCGATTGGGACGTAGTATTTCGTATGTGGCTGTCTGCCATACAATTATAACAGATTGTGTGGCATATTGCCATACAAATCACAACGAACAGTTAAAGCCCAGTCCAAAAACCACTTTCTTGCCGGAAAATCTTGTCCCCAATCCCCTCTCCCTCCATGATGAGCATTCTACGGTCGGATTCCCTGCCCCATCCGGCCACGCCTATCAAATACAGCCCCCATGCCCACTAATCTGGACGTGGGGGTTTTTCGTTTGATCGAATCGCATAGGTCAATCACCACGGCATCGAGCACCACGGCATGGGCGTTGCGAATTGGCGTTACTCAACCCCCCGCTCTTCATCTTCTGGGTGATTGAACTTAAATCTTTGATATCGTAAATTAAATGTGTTCGTTTTAACTCAAAGGCTTCTAGCCATGAGGCAGCGTTAGCACTCGGACATCCCATTTCTGATCGTATCAGAACCGTCCGGCGTGCACTCTCTAACGTGGCTCGTTTGCTGCGTGCCAATCTTCCATAGTTCAACTGGCAGGGATTTCCTGCTTGTGTTTTGATTCCAGGGCGATATGTCGCCCGCAACTTTAAGGAAGGTGTGAAAAGAGAAGGTTTATTGTAGCTTTTGTGGGATTGGGGTTGTTGTTGTCGGTGTGCATAATCACGGGTTCTGCAAAAGCAGTTACTCTAAATGAAGACTTTAGCGGAGGGATACAGCCTGATAGTTGGGATATTTTTCGCAATGATGCGGCTGGTGCTCCGTGGACAATAACCGCTCCCGATCCAAACGGTTGGTTGCAGATTTCCAAGACATCTGATTCTGATCCCTTAACACCAACTCTGGTTCTGAGTGCGGCCAGTGCGTCTCGGTTTTTCTTAGTCGGAGATTTCTCGG
>JBEKGL010000437.1:0-3951 GCA_050012815.1 Thermoguttaceae bacterium | reverse complement strand
AATATCAATATCTCCGGGGGTGTTGCCAGTGAATTGCGCGCAGTCCAGGACGGCGAACAGATTATTGGACGAGTTCCAATTTGTGGTAGTGTTCGTATCCCATAGTTTTTCACTACCTACCTTGCCGCCCATCCAAACATTAGTCGCCAAAGGACCGCCCTGGATGGTTAATTGCACCGCTCCTGGGATTACTGAAAAGCTGGAGCCGGTATAGGGTCGCGCACCAACAGGAAGAGTGATGATCGGTAAAGGCGACATGCTTAAATTGGCCGATCCGCCGGTAATAGCGCCGGTATAGGTGATCAGGGTATAAGTGCCGCCCAACAAATACGAAGCGGTACTCACATTAATGGTCGATGTGCCGCTAAGGGTTACATTGCCATTTACGGCAATGAGGTCGTTTATACCGCCTCCGGCTTTAGTGTTATTACTCAACTCGAAGTTATACGCGGAACCGTCATAAGACTTGAGGCCGGTAACTGTTAAGGTTCCGGGGCTGTAGCCCGGATTAACAGTACCTCCATTGACGATGAGCGCTCTATTCAGGTTTATTCCGCTTTGCAGCGTGGCGCCGGAGTTAACGGTGAAATCTCCGCCGCCGGCGGTATAGGATCCACTGACAATAAGCGTACCGGCGTTTACAACTGTGGCGCCGTTATAGCTGTTATTGCCGGAAAGCGTTAAAGTCCCGATACCATTTTTGGTCAGACCGCCGTCTGAAACGGCCCCCGACTCGAGATTCTGAGCAATTCCGATGATGGCTCCATTGTCGTCAATTATGGCGCCGCCTCCTTTGACATAGATATGGGTAATCGTTGACATGAAGGCGTTGTTGCTGGAATCAGCCATAAGAGTGCCGCCGTTAAAATTGAACGTGCTGGTACCGTGGCCATAGGGAGATCCGCCACGGACATTCGGAGTAACTAACGTACCGCCGTCCAGGTTGAAAATACCTACGCTACCGCTACCATACCAGGTAAGACTCACGCCGTTGGTGTTGGCGTAAAGGGTAAACAAGCCGGCCTCGAGGTTGTAAGTGCCTTTGCCCTGGTTTCCACCAACCTGTAATACGCCTTGCCATAAATTCGTAGAGCCAGTGCCGTAAATTTCAACGGTTCCTCCTGTCTGATTAACGACACCCACGGCTTGGGCGGTGCCGGATGAGTAGTCGCCAATCCATATACCGCCGGCGCCTCCGCTGATATTTAAATAAGCATTCCCGCTGATGTCCAGTTCACCTTGACCGCCGGCTGTAGCACCTACATAGATGTATGCCTTACTATATAATGCACCGGAGCCCTGAACGTACACCTTAGAGGTAACTGAGCTTCCCGTGCCGATATTGAGGTTTCCATTTACACTTAGCAACCCGTTGTCCTGAACATAAATCGTGCCTTTAGAGGTGCCCGTCGTACCAAGAACGACGACTCCGGAAACGTTCACCGTTGCTATCGTTGAATCTATGGTTGAGCCTTGAATGTACATGGTGCCTTGAGCGGAGCCCCCGGTACCTAAATCGATTTCCGTCGCGCTGAGCGTTCCCGATTTCTGAACGTATACCGTACCCTGACAGTTGCCCGCCGCACCGATTGCCATAGCGCCGGTATCGGTAAATATAGCGGTGTCCGTTACGGTCAGCGTGGCCTTGACGCTGCCCTGACGCCCTACACGCACATAAGGACAATTTACTGTGCTGTTCTCATAGAGGTAAACATCGGCTGTGCTGCTGCCGGTTCCGCCACCCACGCTTTGGCCGATGTTAAAAGTTGAAGAAAGTGTCAGATTGGAAGTTCCATACATACTAAACGTCGAATATGACGCCACAGTGGTGGAGGTGTCCGCACACATCTGGATATAACCGGTGAGATTGATGACGGAATTGCCTTTCATTGTCACCGAGCCCGTGCTGCCATAACCGCCGTTGCTCTGGCCAATCAAGAGATTAGCGATGCCCGTGATGGTGCCGCCGGTCATATTCAAGGTTCCGGTAATGCCTCCCGTGGCGAGGGCCGTTTCGCGTCCGATTATGATGGAGCCGGTTCCAGAACTGGGAGTCACATTAAGGATCCCGCCAGTCTGAATTTCGAGGGTTCCTTTGCCGGAGGGATTGGTGGTATCATCGGAGCTGCTGCTGCCGATATAAACCCCGGCGTATCCAGTAGAGATGAGATCTGTAGCGAGGAAGGCCTGCCCGTCATTATTAATAATGGGAGTATCAACGGCAACCGGGCCAATTATAGGATTCCAATTTGTTGGAGTATTCCAATCGGCAGGTCCTAGTACATTCCAAAACACGCTGGCTGCTGAAGCGGACGAGCACAATGCCCCCGCCAGCGCCAAGCAAAGCAAAATTCTCAACACGAAACTTCGTTCATAATTCATAGCTTGCGCCTCCCAAAAAAAGAAGGAACTTTAACATAAACTTTCAAGCCCAAGACAAAACGTTGGTCTAAAAATTAAAAGGCTTGACATCAACACAAAACCTCCGGCCGCCGTCATCCTTGGATGGCGCGGCCAAAACTGTCGCAACGGGGAATTAATGGCCCGTATTTCGCCTCTCCGGTTCTCCCGGCCCCGTCGCCGGCGTCAAGGTTAATATAGTTGCTCAAACTGCAAACGTTTTTTCCGAGTATATTAAACCTCAAACGCCTATCGCAAGTAATGTTCTTTCAAGACCCATCGTGGAACCGCCCTTTGGAAACAATTCCTACCAACGCCAAAGCTCCGGGAAAAGTTTAGGAATTGATGCGGTAATGTCGCCAAAAACGGTTACAACAAAAGATCGCTTGAATCACATTACGCAAAATTTAACGACAGGATACAGTTTCTAGTATAACAACTCTACGGAAAATTACAATCGTTTCTGCGTAAAAAAATACAAATCCGGGCAAATGTTTAGTAAAAAAGCGAATATTCACCATGTCACAAATGCGGAAATAAGTAAAAATTAGACTGCGCGCCGTATTTGTTTCGCGCAACTTTTTCCGTGCATTTTTAATATGCGCCGGCGAAATTCACTTTTGACAAGACTGAATCGGACTGCGATTCGTACCCATAAAATCTTGTTGTGAAACAAGTTGTATCAGGCGGCAACGCCTAGCGCTCTTCCGCGCAAAAAGCTGCTCAATTGCATGCACTCAACATAACGCGCAGCACATCTTTGTTGTAGCGCATCTTTTCCAACAGGCCGTTCGATGGCGCTTGATCCAACTGCATCGAGCAGCAGGCCGCCTGTGCCCCGGCAAAGATGGTGTTCGTCATTTCCTCCACATTGATGCCCTCTTCGCGCAAACCGTCCAGCACGCCGGCCAGCACTCCCACGTGATTCAGATGCCGGACGACCAGCGTATGAGTGGCGGGCGAGCGGGCGCATAAATTTACCGTGCCCGATGGACGACCGGTCCTGAGGAACAGATCGACGATTTGCACTACCTCGGCGGCCACGGCCTCCGCGGCTTGATCGGTGGATGCGCCGATGTGCGGCGTGCACGTCGCCATGCGGGCCAAATCCTTGTCGGCCCATTCGGCCTCGGCGCCGGCCGGCTCGCCCTCGTACACGTCCAGTCCCACGCGTAGTCCTTTCTCCTCGATGGCGGCTTTCAATGCCTGCGTGTCGACCACCGCGCCCCGCGAGGTGTTGATCAGAATCGCGCGGGGTTTCATGGCATCGAGGAACTTTTTATCGACCAGATGTTTTGTTTCCGCTGAAAAGGCCAGATGAATGCTTACCGCGTCCGAGGCCGCGGCCAAGGCCAGCGGCGAATCCGCGCAAACGATGCCCCTTTCTTCGGCAATCTCGGCAGTCAAACTCCGCGACCAGGCGATCACCTTCATCTCCAGTCCCAAGGCCCGTTGGGCCACCGCCTTGCCTATGGCCCCGTATCCCAAAATCCCCAGCGTCCGGCCGCAAAGGCCGCGCGATTTGCCGAACTCTTTTTTCCGCCAAAGGCC
>JBEKGL010000436.1:0-3952 GCA_050012815.1 Thermoguttaceae bacterium | reverse complement strand
ATTAAAACAACGCGGTTACGACCTCCTGGATTCCGTCATCCAAGCCCTGAAAACCTATGTGACCACTGGCATACTTCCATCACTGCCACCATAAATATGGCAAAAAACTAAACTGTTAATAATGTTATTATTTGTCAATGATCCTTCAAATGGATCATCATATAGATCGGAACGCGTAAAAAACAATGTCCTTGTATCGAGCAAATCAACAAATTTGGTAAAATCCATGTAACGTCAGATTACAGGATTATTTTCTGGTGCTTCAAATGATGGATGTTCTTTCCACATGAAATAATCTTTCTGAACAATAACCGGGCACAATTGCCCAGGCTAAACAGAATTATTCAACCCTCTCAAACGTAAATTCCCCGTCCTGGCAGTCGATTTTCACGCGGCTGCCTTCGGTGAAATCTTTTTTAAGCACTTCCACAGCCAGGGGGTTTTGGATCTTTTGTTGGATAAGTCGCTTTAGCGGTCGTGCGCCGTAGGTGGGATTGTAGCCTTCGATGGCAATGGCATCGACGGCCGCCGGGGTAACTTCCAAATCGATGCCCTTTTCCTGGAGTTGATTTTTCAAGCGGCCGATCTGGATCTCCACTATCTTGCGGATCTGTTCGCGCTTGAGCGGATGGAAGATGAGAATTTCGTCGATGCGGTTTAAGAACTCGGGCAGGAACCGGGTGTTCAAACTCTGATTCACGGCCTCGCGGATTTCGTCTTCGCTGCCGCCTTGTTCGGTTATCTCCTGGATCAGTTGGCTGCCGATGTTCGAGGTCATCACGATGATCGAGTTTTTGAAATCCACGGTGTGGCCTTGATTATCGCTTAAGCGGCCGTCGTCGAGCACCTGCAACATAATATTAAAAACGTCGCGGTGTGCCTTCTCGATTTCGTCCAAAAGGATCACGGCATAAGGCCGGCGTCGCACTGCCTCGGTCAACATTCCGCCTTCCTCGTAGCCCACGTAGCCCGGCGGGGCGCCGATCAGACGGCTAACGGTGTGCCGCTCCATGAATTCGCTCATATCCAGGCGGATCATGGCGTTTTCGTCGTCGAACATCACCTCGGCCAGGGCTTTGCACAATTCGGTCTTGCCCACGCCGGTCGGGCCGAGGAAGATGAACGACCCGATGGGCCGGTTCGGGTCCTGCAAGCCCGAGCGATTGCGCCGCACGGCATTCGATACCGCCTCGACCGCCTCGTCCTGATTGACCATGCGCTGATGTATGCGCTCTTCGAGCACGAGCAGTTTTGCCCGTTCGGTTTCGACCATTCGGGCAATGGGGATGCCGGTCCAGGCGCTAACGACCTCGGCGATTTCTTCCGGGCCGACCTCCTGGCGCAACAGTCGCCGCGCGCCTTCCGAGGGTTTTTCGTCTTCCGATTCCTTGGTTTCCAACTGCTTCGACAGCCGTTTTTGCTCCAGGTCCAATTCGTAAAGTTTCTGATAATCCTCCTCGCGGACCATGACGCCGGAGGATTGCTTTTCCTTGATAGTGGCGGCCAATTGATTGTATTGCCGCTCGACTTCGACCAATCGTTTTCGGATTTGCTGAACGTCGCCCATGCCGCTTTTTTCCAGTTCCCATTGCGTGCGCAGATCGGCCAGTTTGCGGCGCAGTTCGACCATTTCATCTTGAATATCCTTGCGGCGTTCGATGGCGTGCTCTTCGGTTTCGTCGGCCAATTGGCGTTCGGCCAGTTCGAGTTGCATCAGGCGGCGCTGCACCTGGTCGATTTCGGTGGGCACACTTTCCAGTTCCATTGCCAGGCGGCTGGCGGCCTCGTCCATCAGGTCGATGGCCTTGTCGGGCAGGAAGCGGTCGGTGATATAGCGTTGCGAAAGATTTGCCGCCGCAACTAGGGCCGAATCCTTGATCTTCACGCCCTTGTGATGGGCCTCGTACCGGGGTTTTAATCCGCGAAGGATGGCGATCGTGTCTTCCACAGTCGGCTCGCCCACGAAGACCGGCTGGAAGCGGCGTTCCAAGGCGGCGTCTTTTTCCACGTATTTGCGATATTCGTCCAACGTGGTAGCGCCGATGCATCGCAATTCGCCGCGAGCCAGGGCCGGTTTCAATAGATTGGCGGCGTCGCTGCCGCCTTCGGCACGGCCCGCGCCCACGACGGTGTGCATTTCGTCGATGAACAGGATCACGTTGCCGGCGTCGGACACTTCGCGCAGCACGGCCTTCAAGCGTTCTTCGAACTCGCCGCGAAACTTCGTGCCGGCGATAAGGGCGCCCATATCGAGCGCGATGACTCGCTTGTTTTTCAGACTCTCGGGCACGTCGGCATCGACGATCCGAAGCGCAAGACCTTCGGCAATGGCGGTTTTGCCCACGCCGGGCTCGCCGATAAGCACGGGATTGTTTTTTGTCCGACGGGAAAGCACTTGGATCACGCGGCGGATTTCCTGGTCGCGGCCGATCACCGGGTCGAGTTTTCCTTGCCGTGCCCGTTCCACAAGGTCAATGCCGTATCGCTGGAGGGCTTGAAATTTGTCTTCCGGAGTTTGATCTGTCACCCGGGCGCTGCCGCGGACGTCGCGCAGCACTTGCAGCACTTCCTTGTCGGTAATGGCATTGAGTTTCAAGACGTTTTTGGCCTTGGAATCGACTTTGGTAAGTGCAAGCAGCAGATGCTCGGTCGAGACGAACTCGTCTTTCATGGCCTCGGCTTCGCGCTGGGCGGCTTCGAGGACCTTGTTTAGTTCGGAACCAGGTTGCGGCGGCGCGCCGCCGGAAACTTTGGCAAAATGTCCTAGTTCCGCTTCGACAATTTTGTCCAACTGCGCCCGATTCACGCCGATTTTGTCCAAGATCGGTCCGATAATGCCGCCGTCTTTTTCATTCAACAACGCGGCCAACAGGTGCAGCGGGTCGATCTGCGGATTGCCCTTATCCGCCGCCAGCGATTGCGCGGCGGCCACTGCCTCTTGAGCTTTCAGCGTTAATTTGTCGAAACGGAATGCCATAATTGCTTAGTCCCCTCTCCCTCCGGGAGAGGGTTAGGGTGAGGGCCGTACTGTGAAACGGCCTTAATCCCACTCCACTCCCGCGGCTTGTGCTATTCCTCTCGCTACAGCATCAAGATCATCCATTACGTCTTGATTTGTAACTCGCAGGACTTTCAAACCCTGTTGTTCCAAATAGTTTATTCTCTCTTGATCATGTTCCAAATGATCGATGTGACTCATTCCATCAATTTCAACAACAAGCCCCGCGCTATGACAATAAAAGTCAACAACATACCGACCAACAGGATGTTGTCTGCGGAATTTCAATCCGGCAATTTGGCCGTTGCGAAGGACCAACCACAATAAATCTTCAGGCGGCGTGCTATTTTTTCGCAACTGTTTGGCCCGCCCAATCATGTGCTTGGTCGGATATTCTTTCTTCATATAAATGTCCCCTCTCCCTTTGGGAGAGGGTTAGGGTGAGGGCGGATTTCTCAAATGGGTTACATTCTCACCAGACGTCGTCTAACGTCTTTGCCGTCTCCAACCGAGCACGAATCGTATACCGGAGATTCTGTAGCGCCTTGACTCGGCCTTGCTTGACAAGCGTGATTGGGCCGATCTCTAGCGCCGGAGAAGAAAAATTGACGACGTACTTGCCCGTATCTTTCCATGGCTCAATAGACTTGACCGGGGCGATATGCGTAATAGCCGAAATCGGGGCCACTTGGTAGAGAGCAATGTACTTGATTTGCGGCCGCATCGTCGCGTGGATGCGAATCTGGTACCAGCGATTCTCTCCCAGAAACGTCTCAGCGACACCGTCCGCCTGTGCCGGCACCACAACCGTATCGATCTCACCAGTATCTGCCGGTGCAAGATCTTGGCCAAGATCAGCCAAAAATGGTTCAAAGCGAAACAGCTTTTCCCCCGTTTCGGTCTCGTATTTAGCTAGTTCGAGCAACTCAACACCAAATTGAAACTTTCTGACCA
>JBEKGL010000435.1:0-3956 GCA_050012815.1 Thermoguttaceae bacterium | reverse complement strand
CCTATTGCCAACGTACTCGAACCGTTTGCCAGAAACATGAGATCGCCAGGATTCTGACCGGATTGAATCTGGCCCCCGGTGATGGAATAAGTACCTGAAGTGCTTGCTAAGAGCAAACCGCCTGCGTTTAGCTTCAAGGTATCGCTTGTGCCGAGAGTGAGGCTTCCACCGCCCGTGCTTGGGGCGATTTTAAGAGTCTGAATAGTGTAGTTGCCAGTCGTCGTAGATAAAGCGCTATCTAGGATCGATGCGTTCTCAGTGCCCGCACCGCCCGTGCCGGTAAATGCATCATAGGCAGGTAACGCAATAATTAGGTGGTTTGTGGCTGTGACATCCGCCGCGCCCCAGTCGGCGCCACCAACTGTTACGGATGAACGACCGTTGGGTACGAGGATGTTGTTGGTGTTGCCGTTGGTGGTATCGGCGATATTGGACTGTGCAACATCTAATAAACCACCAGCGCCAATATTAAGGGCCTTCAATCTAATCGTCACCAAACCGGACGATCGAGTGAGATGCAAAGCACCGACCCTTGCATTAGCATTATTATTAATGTTAAGATTGGTGATAACCTCGGTATACGCAGTAGGAACGGAAGAATCGTCTTTAAGATCCAGCGTTGAGGTTCCGTATATTCTCAAGTCCTGCGCGTCTTGCAGTTTGCTGACATATCCACCAGTGTAGTTCAGCACCAGTTTACCAGATTCTAGTCTTATGGCACCGTTTGTAGTAGTGCCAATCCAGTTCGCAGTGCTCCCGCCTAAAGTTATACTAGCAGTGCCGCCAAAATACGGTTCGCCGGCATGACCGGTATCTGCGCCATCGGTGATTGGACCATTAAAAACTATGTCGGCGGAGCCTCCTAAATAAAAGCTGCGCCAACCAGTATCTGTGGAATTTCTTGTAGTCAATCCGCCCAAAATAAGCGTGTTGCCCGCTCCGTTTACATTTAACAATCTATCGCTGTTAGCGCTATTTTTGATTGCGGCATCAAACTGCAGGGTCTTGCCGGAGCCATTCAGGTTGATCGAATTCCATCCGCTAAAGGCGATATCGGTCGTATTGGTGAAAGTCAGATTATTGGAGCCGCCGAATCCAATATCTCTATTAGGCATCAGCACTTGATTGGCGACCGACAATACTCCACCGGTGAGATTATCAATCGAACCGCCATTAAAATTGACAGGGCCGGTGCCCAGCGCATTGGCGTTGCCGATGTTAAGCGTGCCGCCGTTGATGTTAGTCTGGCCGGAATATCCGACATTAGCGCCGCTAAGGGTCAGCGAGCCGTTGCCGGCCTTGGTCAGTGCGCCGCTGCCGGAAATAACGCCGCTGAACGTGGAGTTATTGCCCCAGGTGTCGATCGTGCCGGCGGTGGTCATTGTGATGTTGCGGGCCTCGGTGATTCCCGCCAACGTGCCCAACGTGCCCGTTCCGTTAAATACAATGTTATTGGTCCCACCCGCGCTCAATTGATTTGTGTTGCTATACAGCAGAGTGCCCACGCTGATGGTGGTGTCGCCGGTGTATGTGTTGCCAGTGGCAGCGGCGAGAGTGAGCCGGCCCGCGCCGGCCTTGGTAAATCCGAGTGTGCCATCTATGACACTGTTAATAGTGGCGTCGGAGTTGGCCGTAATTGTGGGCGTGCCGTTGAGGATCAGCTTGTCGCCGCCGATGGAATAGCCGGCCACATTGAACGTGAGGCTTTGGGCAGTGACGCCGGCGCCGCCATCGCTGACAATCGTAACAGCGCCGCCGGTGGTTCCGAACACGGCATCGTAGTCGCTGGTCCAAGCGACATCGGCCGGAACGGGAAGCGCTGCCGCATCGTACCAATTTAGCAATGGAGTAGCGGTGACATTCCAATTGCCAATGCCTCCACTTGTTCCAGCACCAGACAAACCTGGATCCCAAACAAGCGAAACTGCTTGCGAACTCGCTGCCGTGAAAAGGCAGAAGCTAAGGACTAAAAATCCAATGAAATACTTTTTAACGACCGCACCATAAGATTGCCGCATCATAAGACACTTTCCTTTCATTCAATAAGATAAGTGATACTAAGAACTGTTTTATTCCGATTTCAGGTTACACATGTTTAAAAAATTGTTTCCAAAAGAAACACTGACATATTGAGTTGTTTCGCCTAATCCCCGTCGTTTTCGTTCGTAAAATACTGGTGACATGACCCATGTCTCCCCCAATAAGCGACTAGACGCGTTTACATGTTATCTATAACCGTTGCTCTTCTCTGTTCCGGCCCTGTTTATGATATAAGTGATCTTCTTCATCGGTAATGTATTGCATAAGCTGTTTGCGGTGGTTTGCTTGAATCGATGCCGGGAACATCTGAATTGGCTGCAATCCGCCGCGTTAAAGCAAATGGCAAATACCGATACTTTCAACTCCTCCTTTCTTTAATAAGTCAACATTGGGGGAGATTATTTTCATGTTTATTGCATGATATGATATTTTCGATAAGTTACTGATTTGAAGGTTTTCCGGATTCATAGATATGTTTAATTTGCTCCGGCGTTAAAACACTTTGGAAAATCATCAGTTCGTCTATCCGGCCGGAAAAGTTGCGAATATAATCTATGTTTGGATTGTTCCCTCTGTTCCAGTTGCCGATCATTGCCGGACCGATCTTAATGGAGGGGATTTGCGATGTTTCGAGTGTCTCGAAGAATTCGCCGTTTACGTACAAAGTACATTGGTCCGGTGTATCGATAACCCCGGCAATCATGCACCAGCCGTTAAGGATGTCGGTGGGAATGGTCTTGGTGGACGATTGTACTTCCTGCCCATTTACCAGCTTGGATAATTGGCCATGAACATTCATATTTATTTGCCCGCTATCCAGGATCTGCAAATGCAATTGTTTGGACTGTGTGAAGTCGTCGGACATCAAAATTCCGTTAAAGTGATTCGTCAATCGCTTTCTGCTCACCCAGGCGATCACTGTCATTTGCCGATACTCGCCGGGCAAATTCACTCGCACTCCCGCGTCAGCCGCCATGAACTCCAAGGCTTTCTTCTCTGAAAATCGCCCCTCGACCCAAGTTGCATTTTGGATTTCGCCGTTCAGCGCCGCTCCGGTCAGTGCGCGGTTCAACAGCACTGTAGGGTTGTTCGGGTCGGGCTGGAAATCGTAATAGGCCACCAGATCCCGGCGTGTTTGCAACTCTCGGCTGGCATCCAGCCAACGCTGATAAAGCGGGACTGGCGGGGGCGGGGGTAGTGGTTGTAGCGTGGGGAAATTACTCCGCTGAGCAACTTGCGGAGTAAACTTGGTCCCTTCGCAAACCACTGCCTCGCCCGCGCTCAGAGTAACAGGAGCATCCCAGCGGCCATTGGCCAGCTTGGCTTCGGCATTGACTTTGCCCGCGAAAACGGCGATCGCGGCGCGGCCTTTATCATCGATCATCACGCCGAACTCGGTGCCCAAATCGACGAAACGGGCGTCGGGTGTGAGGATCGTGAATTGCCGCAACTGTTTGGTATCGGCCCGGGCGGTCAATTTGCCCCGGCTAAGAAAACCGGACTTTTCCGAATCCACGATAAAAGAAACCGGTCCTTCAAGTACTACCAAAGCCCCGTTGGAATATGTAATATGAGCGATTCCTTTTTCGAGTTGCAATTGCTGGCCTGCCTGCAACTGCATCATCTGGGTTGGCGGCGTTATTGCCTTCGACCACTGGCAGTCTTTCGTGGCCGTGATTTGAGCCACAAAATCCGGACTGACCAAAGGTCGATTGAAAGTGTTTACAAACCAGTACACGCCAATTAACGATAATCCGGCAAATATAAGGACTAAGAACAAAGCAAATGGAGTATCGTGTGATAAAAAGTCGTAACCCCGACGCCAGGTATCGCCGAGGAAACCAAGGACGGACGAGGGTGCGGGCGGCGTCTGCGATGTTTCATCTTTTTCTGGGCGCGCCGCTTGCCAGCGTAGT
>JBEKGL010000434.1:0-3960 GCA_050012815.1 Thermoguttaceae bacterium | reverse complement strand
ATATTCTTTTCTCTAGCCCAGGCGTTTACGCCTGGGACCGAAAGCCGTTAATATACTTTTATGTCAACCCCGTTTACGGGGTTCATCCAGTCCAGACCTCAACCGCCCCTAAAGGGGCTACATGAAAGGAATTGCGGAATTCTCCTAGTCCCAGGCGTAAACGCCTGGGCTAGAGAAAAGTTCATCCACATTTACTGTTTGAGTAACAAAATGAAGTAAAAGCTCAAGTTGTGTGCCACTGCTTGCAAGCAAACAGTGGCACATGTAATTTTGTTAGAAGCTTTTAATTACTCGACTTTTAGCACCCCTTTAACTTTCAGGACCACGGTGGAAGAAATTTTATCCGGAGCGGCGGCTGGAACCGAGACAAGCACGCCGCCTTCGCCGGCGGCCGCTTCAAGTTTGCTGCCGTCGATGAGCAGCGACGCCCATTCCACCGTGTTCTTCAAGCCGGGCACGAGCAACTTGCCGTCCGCGGGCCACTGGAATACGTGCAAGTACAAGGTTGCCCCGTCGACGGTCAACTTTTTCGTGCAGCGCCCCCACGGCAGTTCCTTAAACGGGCTGGCCGTGGTGCCGTATATGGCTTCTCCGTTTACTTTTATCCACCGGCCGATTTCGTGCAAGCGCTCGACCGACGGCTCGGGGATCAATCCTTCGCTCGTCGGGCCCACGTTGAGCAAATAATTGCCGCCCTTGCTGGCGATATTGACCAGGTTGCGGATCAGCGTCTCGGAGGACTTCCATTTGTCGTCGAACGATTTATAGCCCCAAGTCGTGTTCATTGTCATGCAAGTTTCCCAGTCCTTGCCGGGAATGCCCGTGGCGGGGATTTTCTGCTCTGGCGTTTCAAAATCGCCGGTATACTTTTTACTATACAGCCGGTTGTTGACGACGATGTCCGGCTGGAGCTTAAGCAGCGGCAGGAATTTCATGACGCGCTGGGGCGTCATGTTCCCCGGCGTGTCCCACCACAGTATCGCCACGGGCCCGTAGTTGGATAGAATTTCCTTTACCTGCGGTACGGCGATTTTGTCGATGTATTCGTCCATGCTGCCTTGCTGGGCGGTGTCCCAGTGGTTTTCTTCGTCGATGTTTTTGTCGATGTTGATCTTGCCCTTGTATGCGGCGCCGCCGGGGTGGTGCCAGTCCTGGGCCTCTGAGTAATAGAAGCCCAGCTTTATGCCTTCCTTATTGCAGGCCTCGGCCAATTCCTTAAGCGGATCGCGCTTAAAAGGTGTGGCATCATAAATGTTATAAGGACTCGCGCTGGAATGGAACATGGCAAAGCCGTCGTGGTGCTTGCTTGTAATCACTATATATTTCATGCCGGCGTCCTTGGCAAGTTTCACCCACTCGTCGGCGTTGAACTTGACGGGATTGAACTGGGACGTGAGCGCGGCATATTCAGCAACGGGTATTTTGAAGTCAAGCATCAGCCACTCGCCGATGCGATTGGAATTCTCGCCTTTCCATACTCCCGCGGGCACGGAATAAACGCCCCAGTGGATGAACATGCCGAAGCGGGCGTCGCGCCACCATTGCATTCGCCGGTCGTGTGTGGGGGCGTATTCCTGCTGCCAGGCAAGCGCGGCCTCGTCGGAGGCGCCGGCGGGCGTAGCCTCGGGTTTCGCCGGCGGGTCGGCCGCCCAAAGCCGCGCTCCGGCGGCAATGGCGAGCAATGCGCCCGCAATCAAAATCCGCGGCCAATGTCTGATGGGAATCCGTGTGGAATGCATGGCTTTGTCCTTTCTTTTAAATCGAGAAACTTACGGCCATTTACCTTGAATGACTTGGTTCAGGAATATCCTCTTCCACGATCTTGATATTCAAGCCTTGGCCGTCTTTTTTGTTGCCGCTTATGTCCGGGATGATGCAAAAATTGGTTTTGCCGGAGGGTATAATGTCCTTCGAGGCGTCATATATAAGGAGTGTCTTGAATCCTGCATTGTCCTGATCTTTGTTAAAATCCAGCGGCGGCCGGAAATCGCCGTTGTAGCGAATGCCGGAGGAAATCCGGACCGTGCGGATCCTTCCTATAAAAGTGTATTTAGGATTGTATTGACTGTTGTATACAGTGCCTATATAGCCTACAACGAACATGGCCGGACCTGCCTTTTGTGCGCCTTTATCCGTGCAGACCAAACTGCCGTCCACGAAAAAACAGATTTTATCTTCATCAAAAGTCACCCCCAGATGCGTCCATTTTTGGATCTGCAAAGATACACCCGTCCAAAAGTCCCATAGCTTTTTGTTTTTTTGCGTACGCCGCCCGCCCAATTGACCATTTTTGCCGATGCACACGCCCAGTCCGCCTGTGGTGGGTAGTTTTGCGTCGTCGCTGCCAAAGACGTACATCTCGGCGTTTTCGGCGGGTGCCGAACAATAAATCCAGGCTTCCACGGTCGAGGGCAATGACCGCTTGACCGGCGTCACAATGGCCGATTCGCCCTTGAATACAAACACATTGCAGAGCTTGGTTTTTGGCGTTTCAGGCTGACTCGGAGGGGGCTTGGGCGGGGGATTTATGGGCCTGATGAGTTTTGGGGGCGTATTACTCTCGCCGGACGGCAAACTGTTACCCGGAGGATTCGGCGTCGTGCTGTCAGAACCTTTCGGCTGCGCTGGTAGCGTATCTTTTTGCAGCTCGATCGACAGGTTCTCGATCTGGCCGGCCCTGGGGGCAAACGGTTGAGTGTACGTTTTATAACCTTCGCACCACGCCGTGACAACCATATAACTGTGAAACGGAATATTATTATTATCGATGCAAATTTGACGCGACCTACCGGAGCCGGTAATTGTTGCCTTACAGTTCTTGATGATTAGGGTCGCCTGGGGAGGATCGATTTCCACATTGTAAATGGCCCCAGTCAAGGTCTTGGGCGGTTTTCTCGTTTGAGTATTACTGTTGGCGTCCGCGCCCTTTGCGGAGCCGTTGGAATCTTCTGAATCTGTCCTGTCCGCCACGGCATTGGGTTCCTTTTCCCGGCCCGGCATGAGGCATAGGGCTATTATCAGGGCCGCAACCAGAATAAGGCCGCCCCCCAAGGCAAGGATAATCATGCGAGTCCGCCGCGGAATCCGCGAAAAAAAACTTTCTTCCGGCGGCTGATCTTGCGCCATGGGCGGCTTGGCTTTTCCGGCTAAGGGCGGCGCCGGTTCTCGCCCCATTAACGGCCCTCTTGATTTCAAACTGAACGGCTGGACAATCTGCGGCGGCTTCGATCGAGTTTCTCCGGTTTGTCTGGCCTGTAGTTTGAGATTAATTCTCAGTTGTAGATCGTACTGCGCCTTTTTTTTCTGATCGAGCAAACACAATCGGGCGACCGCCAGTTCGTTGAGCAATTTCTGCGACTCCGCCGTATGTTCGCCGGTGGCCCTTTGCTGGACGTAGGCCATCTGCCGGTTTGCCGCCGCGTCTATGACTTCCGGGTCGGATTCAAAAACATCGATCGCCAGCAGCCGGTAATAATTCGGCGGCTGATCCTTGGGTGGAATGCCTAGCCATTTATGATAAGGATCGAACATAAAACGTTTCTCTTATTTACGTTTGCATGGCAAATGAACCGAGGCCGTCCAACGGACGGCCGAAAAATGGGGCAAAAGGTTTTACTTGCCAGGTCATTATCCAAGCAAACATCAATAAGTCTTTAGACAAAAAATAAACGCCGCGTCCCCGCCTCGGGGGCATACTTGATGAAAACCCCCCAAACTTGTATATTACATGCTATGTTTTGTAGTGCAATCCCATTCAAACTGAAATGTACCTGATTACCTGAAAACTTTTCCGCAGGCCGGACTATGCATGACGCAAATCAGCCCCCTGTCGGCATCGATCTGGGGACGACTTTCTCGGTCATCGCCCATCTCGATCCCGGCGGAAGGCCGTGGACGATTCCAAATGCCGAGGGCGATCTTATTACGCCCAGCGCGGTTTTCTTCGACGGGAATAACGTT
>JBEKGL010000433.1:0-3977 GCA_050012815.1 Thermoguttaceae bacterium | reverse complement strand
TTTCAACCAGTATGGCGCCTAAGTTGTTATGGGCCTCAAAATAGTCGGGATTCAGCGTCAAGGCTCTTTCGTACTGTTCGACCGCATCCTGTGTTCGGCCTGCCTTGTACAATACGCCAGCCAAATTGCCGCGGCCCATCCAAAAGCCCGGATTTTTTTCCAATGCCGCTTGATAAAGAGTGACGGCGTCGCGGTAGATTTCGTTTTGCCGGTATGTAAGAAATGTGAAAGCCACCGCCGCGGCAACGGCGATAAGCGTCGCTAACCAAGACATTCCACTACGGCCAAGGCGATGCCATTTACTCCAGCCCGCCGACACCAAGGCAATCATCCCAATTATTGCAATGTGTTGATAATGATCGGCCACGAGCGAGTATTTCATGAAGCCCACGTCCGTAAAGCCCATCACCGGCAGCAGCGCCACGCAGAAAAACACCCAGGCAAATAAAAACGGCCGACTCCAGGTTGCTTTATACCGCCAAAGCACGGCCGTAACCATCAACGCCGCCAAAAGCGGCAGCCACCACAGCGGATTGCCGGCCGCAATATGCCACTGCGGATAGACGAACGCCAAATCGATCGGAAAAAGCGCCTTATACAGGTAGAACCAGAGCACGCCGCCCGCACCCAGCACGCGCTCCAAAAAACCGGCGATGCGGAGAACTTCTCCAGAACCGTGCGTTTGGAACCACACGTTCACTATCGCCAACATCGCGGCAACCAGGAAAAAGGGGGCGGTTCGCACCAGGTCTCGTCTTGTCAAAGGGCACAGCCACCAGACGATCCCTAACAGCAACACCGGCAAGATCACCGCCGATCCTTTGCTGAGCATTGCCAGCACAAAGGCGGCCAGACTCAGCCAGTAGAATAGGGGCCAGGGGCTAGGGGGCAGAGGCCAGGGACTTGTCACTCGTTCCCACGGTCCGCCGTGGGAACGTACAGCCGCCATGTCCGCGCTTGCCGTGGGCATGGCGGCCTTTAAATACCACAGAATCGACAACAAAAAAAACAACATCGCCATTGTGTTTTTCCGCTGGGCGATCCAGGCCACGGATTCCACGTTCACCGGGTGGACGGCGAAGATCATGGCCGCCAAAAATGCGCCGGGAATGGACAATTTCCGCAAGATAACCCAAATCAGCAGAACCTCGGCGATATGCAATATCAAATTGGTAACGTGGTAGCCGGTTGGGTACATCGCCCACAGGCGCCACTCGACCCAGAGGGCGGTATAGGTCACCGGCCAGTAGTCGTCAGGTTTGGTGGTGCACCAAAATCGGTACGGGCCGTCCGGGGCTTTGATAAGAGCATTGTCCGTCAGAAGTCGGTCGTCGTCCAAAACGAATCCGCCATTGATGGAGAGGCGATAAGCGAAGAACACGGCAACGACGATTATCGCTACTCCTGCCGGCACGCGAAGGCGCAGCGCCGCCGGGAAAAAGGCGCCTGATAGGGCCTGGGAAACGTATTTATCGGAAGATATCTTGCTCTTTAACATAAGCGGGTTGCCGGATATTAAGAGCCTAGGAACCGGGTGGCCGATCAGGGGCCTGCCGTTAAGATTATTTTATCTTGCTTCCGGACAGGTTAGAAGAGTTGGACATCTAGAAAACAAGAGGTTTCCAACTCGAGCGGTGACGTGAATCGAATTTCCGCAATAAACGGTGGAATCGAGTTTGTTAAAATGGATTGCGAAACCGCAAGCGGTTTCCATGCAAAGATGGCGACGGGCGTGCTTTACCAGGGCGCTAACGGATGCTGCGATCCAGCGGCGGCCGGGCCTGCAAATTTTGCGGTATCGCCAACGCATCCTGGTAATAGAGCGTGACTTCCTCCGATACCAGTCGTGAACCTAGGGCTTTGCAGTACATCTCGGCGCGGAAAACATGATTCCCGGGCGCTTCGGCGCGTGCGCGGATTTTGAGCACTATTTCAGCCCCGGGAGTGATTGTAGGAATCGGCGTGAACACGATTTGCCCCGGTGCGATGCGGTTTGTACCGCCTTCGGCCCCGGTCGGTTCGATACCGCGGGAAAAGTATCCGATTACCTCGACTCCTTCGGCATCTTTAGTCCCGCGATTGCGCACGCGGATTTCGTAGACGGTTTCTTCGCCAACCGGCACCGGGGCGCCGGGGTCTTTCACCTCGAGCGCCAAATTAGCCACCGATTCAACCTGGGTAACGGCCACGGCCGAGGCGGTCAAATCATCTTCGGCGCTCGCGGCTACTTCCACGCGGCTGATGCCCGCCGCACTCGGAATACACTTGATTGCAAAGGTTTGGACGGAGTCGGGATTGACTGTTTCAGAGGACCAATGCAATTTATTGCCGCCGCTTTCGCCGCGTGCGCCTTCTATGCCGCTAAGATATTTCAGACCGGCCGGAAGCGTGGCGGTGAAGTTGATATTTTTGGCCGGGGCGTTGCCGGTGTTGCTCAGGCGCACGGTATAAGCCGACGTGGCGCCCACAAACTGCAACTTCGGTCCTTCCACGCTGATATCCAGTCCTGCGCGGCGGACAAGGACCTTTTCAACCAATTCGGCATGAAGGCCGGCGTCGCCTTTGGCCTCGACTTGGATTTCGAGCATTCCGGACTGGCGCGCGGTGAGTTCCACTTCAACTAGTTTGTCCTCGCCGGCGGGCAAAACGCCTAATTCATAATTTGCCGGCAGGTTATCGCCCGGGCCGATCGGCAAAAACTTGATCGCCAGGCCCTCGGCATTGCCGGTGCCGGTGTTGAGGAGTTTCAGCCGATAAGTTTCTTTCTTGCCGTAAAAGACTTCGCGAGGTCCGTCCAGTTGCATTTCGAGTTTTGGCTCCTGCACTTCAATTAAGGCCTGAGAAGCGGCGGGCTTGAATTCCCAACGCACGGCCAAATCGAATGGCCGGCTTTGGCGAGGCACTATGCGCAAGGCCAGTTTTTCCTGTGTTTTGGCCTCTAAACGCCCCACTTTCCATTGGAAAGGCGCGGATATTTGAGCCGCCGCCGTGGTTTGGGTCGAACCGATACTGGCTTCCGTGCCGATCACTTCGGCCCATTCGGGAAGATTCACAAATACGATCAGATCCTCGGCCGCCACGTCTCCGGAGTTGAGGATCTTAACTTCATAAGCGGATTCCTTGCCGACTGTAATTTTCCGCGACCCGTGAGTCTCCACGCTGAGAATGGGGCTCTTGCGCGCGAAAAGGACGCCATCTTCGCTTGCCGCCGGAGTTTCGACGCCGGCAAATATCTTTCCGGCGTTTTTTACAGCAGCCGGTTTTGCAGTGGATAGCCCTTCGGAAACGGTCGCACCATCAAAGTCTGTTATCGGCGAAGTCCGCTCCGCGACCAGCGGGTGATCGGAAGACGCCGCTTCCGCCGGACGTTTTGCCGGAGTGGGCCGGCCGATAGTGTTAACCACGGCGGTTTTGCCCGTTATCGGCTGGGCTGATTCGCTAGGATCTGAAAATTGACTGATTACAGCGGGCCGTGAACTTTTTAGCTTCAATGCTCCTTCTTTTGCTGAAGAAGACGTGCCCGGCAGGGATGAATCACCAGAGGGATCATTAAATACCGAACGGCGAAATTGCGAAAGTCGTTCGTGCAACGGCCGAGTAATCGGAGCGCCCTGATCGAAAAGTTCCGCGGATCCATCCGAATTTTTATTTGGGATGACAACGAGTGCTTGTCTCGAAGGAGCGGCCGGCGGAAACTGTGTGTTTTCCGGAGTATCGGCATTGTCCTGAACCTTTGCTTCTTCATAAAACCGCCGTTCCGGACGATTCTCCGGCGCCTGGGCGGCAGGCGAAGAGGCATTACTATCGGACTTGTATACTCGAACCGATCGAGCTGAAGAGTTGCCGGCCGTTTGTTGCTGATTGGTGTTGGATGACTTTATGATGGCGACGCCCTGGGAATCGGGGGTATTGCTGGACTCCTGGTATGGGACGTATTTCCCGGGTATTGGCCGAGGCGCCTGCTTGTTATTTTGTGC
>JBEKGL010000432.1:0-3997 GCA_050012815.1 Thermoguttaceae bacterium | reverse complement strand
CATTGGTCGCGCTTTAATTGCACTTGTAAAGCCGCGACCATTGGTCGCGCTTTTGGATATGATCCAAAATAAAGGAACTTATAATGCGAAATGTACAAGGCAGAATCCAGAACGCCGAACGCAGAACAGTCCAATATTTGCATTTTGCATTTTGCAATTTCCAATTTGCAATCTTTAACTTTACATTAGGCTTTTGTATCCTTTATGCTGGCGTTTTCGCGGTCCCGGTATTCGCCGAAGATCAAAAAAAGGTGCTAATCCCCTTCGATTTCGTCTCGAAATTCGACGACGGCCGGTACGGGCAGATGATTGGCGATATGATCTGGAAGAAGATAAACGCCGAAGGAGGCTTTATTTTGCCCGAGTCGATGCAAGACGTGCGCGACTATTGCCAAAGCCGCCACATTCAGCCCTCGCCAAACGATTCGCTGGAAAAGATAAAGAAGATCATCAAGCAAGGTTTTGACGGGCAAATCGGCGTTTGGGGCAGCGTGGAGCGGGCGCCGGATGCGGAAGGCGAAATTTACGACCTGGTAATCAAGTGCGTCGATTTTTCCATCGAGCCTGAGCCAAAGGTGATTTACCAGACCAAAACCCGGACCAAAACGGTTAGCGAAATCCCGCATCTATACGTGAAACAGATGCTCGATGCTCTTTATCATCGCCGGCCCGGCGATTCGTATTCGGTCGATCCCACGGCCGAGGCAAATTGGAATAAGAATCCTAATCTGGTCGTAGGCGGCGATTTTCAGACCGGCGCCGACGGAGTGCCAAAGGGCTGGGAGTCCGTCGCCGGTCAGAAGCGCGAACCACTGGACAATTTGGTCCAATGGGCGGCCGAGGACGGCAATCCTAAAAACAAAATCATCCGCTTCAAATTCGACTCTTCCGTGGGCGATAACGAAGGCGTGATGTATTATAGCGACTTTTTTTCAGTCCAAGAAGCAGCGAAATACCGCTTCCAGTGCCGGTGGAAAAGCGACGGGCCAAAGGTCAAAGTATTCATTAAATGCTACGACGAAGTGAACACGCCGTATCATAAACGCTCCGACGAACCAGCCGCTTCCGTCACGTCTGGGAAAGGGAACAAGGATCAACCACTTCCCGAAACCGCCCAACGCCGCGAAGTCTATCGAAGCCAGCAGAATCTCGAAGGGCCGAAAAACGCTTGGAACACCCATATCGAGGATTTTACCCCCATGCACGCCAAATACTCGCCCAAGTGGGGACGGGTGATGCTCTACGCCTATCTTGGCGGCGGCGTGGTCGAGTTCGACGACGTAGTCATAAAACAGATTTTGCCGTCTCCGAAAGAGAAGGAGAAAAAATAAATAGGAATTCCAGGCCCATTTATATCGTTTGCACCAAATCTGCGGATTGTTCGGAAATTTAATGGCGTGAAGAATCCATTTTGACCTATCGTTTGGTGCAAGATATACCCGATTTTCATTTGACGCCCCCCTGCTTTGGACTAAAGTTGCTAAGACGCAGCGTGCGTTGTTTCTTTTCGGCAACGCCCGCTGATTTTGCACAACGTTAAGGAGTGTGGGAGCCGTGTCAAGTCGAGTTACCACGACCGACGAAAAAAAAGTTCGCGTCCTCTTGATATCGGAAGACGCCGTGGACTCGCGTTGGCTGAAACAACTGCTCGGCCCTGATCGCAGTTCTCGCAACGGCCGGCAGGGAAGCTTCATCGTCAGCCGGACCGATCGCATTGAAAGCGCCCTGGAAAGTCTAATGCGGCATCATTTCGACGCCATCCTCATCGACTTGGGATTGCCGGCCGGCGACGATTTACAGCCTGTATCTAAATTTATCGCCGCCGTGCCGCACTTGCCGGTCATAGTGCTTACAGGATTCAATAACGACGGCTTTGCGATTAGAGTAGTCCGCCTAGGCGCGCAAGAATGCCTGTTCAAGGATGCGATTGACGCTCGATTGTTGAAACGGACCATCCACCATGCCATCCGGCGTAAAGCCAACGAATCGAAGCTGGTCGGCCATGCCCGCGAATTGGAAGTCGCGCGATCCAGGCTCGAGCAACAAGCCGCCGAGTTGCGGTCGTACATGGAACAACTCGATCGTATAAACCATGAATTGGAGGATTTTACTTATATCGCCTCCCACGATCTGAAAGAGCCGCTGCGAGGCATCAGTTCGTATTGCGAAATCCTTTTGGAGGATTATCGGCACAAACTCGACGCCGAAGGAAAACACCGCCTGACAACGGCGATCCATCTCTGCGATCGCACGGAAAACCTGATCGACGATCTGCTGACTTATTGCCGCGTCGGACGCAAAGCGGCGATAAAAACCCGCGTGAACCTCAACGCGGTGACGGCTAATCTGCTGAAAATGCTCCACCCCTCAATCGAGCGCCGCAACGCCGTGGTGCGGATCGCCGGACCGTTGCCGCCGGTAGTGGGCAACGCCACGCTGATCGGCATGGTATTGTGTAATTTAATATCCAACGGATTGAAATTCAATGAGAATCGCCGGCCACACGTGGAACTCGGCTGTGTGCCGACCGATCCGGTCACATTCTATGTCAAGGACAACGGCATCGGCATTGCCAAGGAACATCATGAGGCGATTTTCACCATCTTCCGCCGCTTGCACAGCCGGAAGAAATACGAAGGCTCTGGCGCGGGCTTGACTATCGTCCGCAAGATTGTCGAGTTGCACGGCGGCCGGATTTGGCTGGAATCGGCCCCGGGCGCGGGCACCACGTTCTATTTCACCCTTTCCCGGTGCGCCGAAACCGGCGCGGCCGAACACGCCCTGCCCCCGCCGCATTGGACTCAACAAAATCGAGCCCACCGTATTACCGCACGCATACGCGATAAACAAACCGCTCGCTGAATCTTGTTTTCAACCGGATTCTTTCTTGAAAACGCGGCGTAACGGGGTACTGGACTTTGCAAAGGTTTCCTGTTAAATTTATTCTTGTCTTATATTCTCTAATTCAAACCATCGCGTACATCGCTTGAAAAAACATAAAACGCCTAATTCACATAAATTACCCTGTAAACCGCTTGCGGTTTCGCAATGCACAATAAACAGTTTTTTTCTAGATAAATATTCCCACTCAAACATGTGCAGGAACACTGTTTTTTAAATTATAATTGATTTTATCGCCACATTTTTGCCAACAGGAGATTACAATTATGAAACGCTGTTTCTCGATTTTTGCCCTGACATTGGTTCAACTCGCCTTTACATTTATTCCCCTTCAGGCCCAGACTCCGGCCGCCGGCAGCGCGTCGTTGACCGTCCAGGTCGATAAACCGGGCATTAAAGTCAGTCCCACGCTCTACGGAATATTTTTTGAGGAAATCAATCATGCCGGCGACGGCGGACTGTACGCCGAATTGGTGCAAAACCATTCCTTCGAGAATTCCGACAAGCCCGACTGCTGGACCCTCGTGACCGACGGAGATGGCAAGGGCGAGATTGCCATCGACACGGACAATCCAATGTGCGAGAACAATCCCCGCTCGCTGCGCTTGAAGATGGACATATCCGGAGAAGGCAAAGTCGGCGTGGCCAACGACGGTTATTGGGGCATCGCCGTGGAAAAGGACGTCCAGTACGATTTATCAATTGCCCTTCGTGCCGGCGAAGGATTCGAAGGACCGGTGGCCGCCGCTTTGGCCAGCGCCGATCTAAAAACAATCTATGCCCCGGGACAAATCATCGACCACGTCGATCCGCAATGGAAAACCTACAAACTCACCTTGACCTCTAACGCGACCGATCCCAAGGCCCGGCTTTTATTTGGCTCTTGGAAGTCGGGTACGCTGTGGATGGATATGGTTTCGCTTTTCCCGCACAAAACATTCAAGGATCGGCCCAACGGAATGCGTTTGGACCTGGCCGCGATGCTGGAAAATCTCCGCCCCTCGTTCGTGCGTTTCCCCGGCGGATGCTGGGTCGAGGGCGAGACGTTGGATACCGCCATGCGCTGGAAACGCACCATCGGCGAACCGGCCCAGCG
>JBEKGL010000431.1:0-4001 GCA_050012815.1 Thermoguttaceae bacterium | reverse complement strand
ACGTCCGCCTGCCTGTTTTGCTGACTTTCGTCTTGATGCCATACTGTAAGAAATTCGAGAATGTATGTGAGGAGTATTTGTTCAAGATCGACGAGCGAGTAAGATTCACCTGCGATGCTGCCAGCAAAGGGATCTACCAGGGCACACAAGAGGAAAGTCCGGCATTCCCTTGATACCGTCTTAAATGCATTGGGATTTCATTTCAAGTAATCGCAATAACTTCATCCACACAAAATCATGCTGGTTCATCGAAAATAATGCCTCTCTCAAGAGTTTTTTTGACTTGATGACTTATGGTGTGTTTTTCAGAGCAGTCTGTTGGCCGGTCCTGACTATTCATGCCGAATCTGATTATCTCTAAGTCCTGATAATCAATGTAGAAAATTCGAAGACCTGTACAGTTGCTCGAACATGTACGAAAATCTAAGGGAGATAAATCCACTAATGAAACAGGTTATCCGAAAGGGACTGAAAGAAATCGCGGTTGAGGAAGTGCCTGATCCGGTTACGCCACCTCATCATGTGTTGATTCGCCCCCACTACTCACTCATCTCCAGCGGGACAGAGACGGCCAGCATTCACTCTCAAGGTGTGCTGAAGGAAATTGCCAAAAACCCTTCGCACTTGAAGACCATATGGGAGGCAATCAAGGAACACGGACCCATTCGTACAACAGCCGAGGTCAGAGCAAAGTTCAGCGAGTTCGATATTCTAGGCTATAGCGGTGCGGGCGAGGTCTTGGAAAAGCATCCCACGGTTTTAGACCTTGAGATCGGTGCTCGCGTCGCATACGGCGGAGAGGGAACTGGCCACGCAGAAACGGTTTTGACTGGGCGAAACCTGGTAGCGCGCGTGCCTGACAACGTCTCGTTCGATCAGGCATGTTTCAGTACGCTTGGTGCGATCGCAATGAACTCGGTGCGGATCGCTGATCTTTCCCTCGGGGAGGTTGTGGCCGTAATCGGCCTGGGGCTGGTTGGTCAGCTGGTTGCTCAGTTGGCGCGGCTGCAGGGGGCCCGCGTGATTGCTATCGACTTGCTGCAGGATCGCATCGATCTGGCTACAAAGCTTGGTGCGCATCATGGTGCGCTTGGCGGAACGACTACCCCTCAAATGGTAGCCGAACTAACTAACGGACTTGGCACCGACTGTGTGATGATCGCGGCGGCCGCTAAGTCTTCAGCGCCCTGTCACCAGGCGCTCGAGTTATGCCGCGACCGCGGCCGAATCGTAGTTATCGGTGCGGTGGACATGAGTTTCCCTTGGAACGATATGTATCTTAAGGAAATTCAGCTATTCATGTCTCGCGCCTACGGCCCTGGCAGCTATGATCCAGCATACGAGCACCAAGGGCAGGAATATCCGATCTCCTATGTACGCTGGACTGAAAATCGGAACATGGAGGACTTCCTACGCTTGATCGGAAGCGGCGAAGTGCAGGTGGCGCCGCTGATTTCCCATCGGTTTCCCCTTGATCAAGCGCCGGATGCATATCGGACGATTATGGATCCGGCAACGAACAGCCTAGCGGTTGTGTTGAAGTATCCTGCGTCGGAACTTCCCAAGGCAAAATTCGAGCCGAAGTGCAAGGTCGCTATACTACCGGCGAGCCGTAAGGACGGCAGCATCGGCGTGGGATTGATCGGTTCGGGAAACCTAGCACGTTGGCAGCACTTGCCGAACATTAACAAGAACCAACATTGCAGGCTAATCGGCATTCATTCAAGTAATCCTGTACGTGGAAAAAGCTACGCAACACGATTCCGGGCCGATTACTGCACCACGGATGAGCGACAGTTGTTTGAAGATCCGAACATCGATGCCATAGTCATCTCCAGCCGCAACCAGCATCATGCGAGACAGGCAATCACAGCTCTGCGAGCGGGCAAACACGTCTTCGTGGAAAAGCCGATGGCACTGACGGCCCAGGAGTGCCGCGAGCTCTGCCAGGCTGTTCAGGAAATGGGCAAGGTGCTGACCGTGGGTTTCAACCGCCGATTTGCGCCTTATTACATGGCCGTGAAAGAGCAGTTGAGGGGCCGTAGCGGCCCGGTAGTGATCAACTGCAGAGTAAACTCACCTGGAATTTCCGGCGATTATTGGATGGCCGATCCGACGATTGGCGGGGCAATCCTGGGCGAAGCGTGTCACTTCGTCGATCTAATGTACTGGCTGCTTGAGGCCGAACCCATTCGCGTATCCGCCTATTCTTTGCCGACCGAAAAACAGGATCCGGTGGGAGAAAACAATGTAGTTGCAGCCTTCGAGTTTGCCGATGGATCAGTCGCGAGTCTTGCGTATTGCACGATCGGCAGCAAGGCCTCGGGCGGCGAGCACATCGAAGTATTTGCTCAAGGAGTGGCCGCGATTACGGATAACTTCACAAAGCTAATCGTAAAGAAGGGGACTGTTCGAACTTTCCGGCGTCTGTGGGCCGCGAAAGGCTACCGTGCACAGATGGAGGATTTTGTGGATGCCATGCGGACCGGAAGGGAGCCAAAAGTGACCGTGTGGGACGGAGCTCGTGCCACAGTGGGCTGCCTGCGAATGTTGGAATCTGCAAACACACGGCTCCCGTGTGTTTTCGACCTAAATAAAGCTTGTGGAGTGAAACAGGAACCATGAGGATTTTACAAATGGGAGCCTATCCACCTCCTTATGGCGGGGTTCAAACCAACATAGTAGCCATTCGGCAATATCTTCTCGAACGCGGGATTCCATGCGCTGTCATCAATTTGACCCGCCATCGAGAATCTCGAGCTGAACAGCTTTACCATCCTAAAAGTGCCCTGGAGGTGATGCGCCTGTTGATACGATTACGTTATGACATCATCCACCTTCATCACGGCGGCGACTTGACGCCGCGGTTGCTGATGCTGTACTTTCTTTGCGGCGTGCTCCCCGGCAAGAGGACAGTGCTGACGTTTCACTCAGGCGGATACCCTTCTTCCAAAGCAGGTCGTTCCGCTCGTTTCGCAACTTTGCGGGGATTGATTTTCAAACGCATTGATCGGATTGTCGCGGTAAACGACGAGATGATATCGATGTTTCGCCGATTCGGAGTGCCCTCCGCGCGGTTACGGTTGATTCCTCCCTACACAATCAGAAGGCCGGCCCCTGACTGGCCGCTGTCGGATCCACTGCACGGCTTCTTTGAAAGCCATCGTCCGCTACTGCTGACGGTGGGCCTTTTGGAACCGGAATATGATTTGCCCTTGCAGATCGATGTTCTGGGCCTGATCCGGCAACGTCACCCGAAGGCCGGCCTGGTGATAATTGGGTCGGGCAGCCTGGATGAGACGTTGCGGGCGATGGTGCAAACAAAACCTTACGCGCAGCACATACTCGTTTGCGGCGACATGCCGCATCCGGAAACGCTGTGCGCCATACGCGATTGCGATGTCTTCCTGAGGACCACCCGCTACGACGGCGATGCCGTTTCTGTGCGCGAGGCCCTGCACTTGGGATTGCCGGTCATTGCGACGGAAAACGGGATGCGTCCCGCGGGCGTGCTTCGGATACCCGTTGCGGATTTGGCCGCATTGGAAACGGCCATCGAGCACTGCCTGAATAGAGACGTGAAGCGCCAGTCTCGCGGCGGCAGCGGCGAAGAGAATCTGCAGGAGGTGCTGGAGCTTTATCAGGAAGTCCATAATGATGGAACACCTTTCGCTGCATCAGTACTCGAATCCAAGGGTTGAGAAGGCTCGCACATGCATATTCTGTGGCTGAAATCCGACTACATCGATCCGCCTGATACGGGAGGAAAAATTCGCACATATAATTTAATCCGTGAGCTGCAGAATTTCTGCCCTGTAACGTATGTATCGCTTAAAAGCACAACAAAACCGCCCCCACATCCCGTCAATACACCCTGGGCAACAAACGTTGTGACTTTCCCCCGAGTGGAGGAAGACAAGACGGGATTGGGATTTTACGCACGTATTTTCGCCAGAATATTTTCCGCCCAACCATACATTGTGCAAAAGTACCGCTCCAAG
>JBEKGL010000430.1:0-4002 GCA_050012815.1 Thermoguttaceae bacterium | reverse complement strand
GCAAAACCCTCGGGCGGATAGGCCGTGGAGGCCAGCAGAATTTCATCCTTTTGCAATATAGGCAGACGGCGGCGCAGCGGCTCGACCTCGGAGGCGAACCGGCGCAGTGCCGCGGCGAATTCATCCATGGCCGCTTGAAATTTTTCGGGACGCTTAGGGTTGCCGCGATCGGTGTACGCGGCAGCCAGACCGGCGAACGACCGGCGAACATTTTGCAGGCCGGCTTGGGGATACGGCTGCATCAAATCGTCGGAACCCATAAGCAGCGTTTGCAGGCCGAGCCAAGGTTTGGCGTCGTCGTCGGACGTGCGGTTTTCCTCAAGCGCGCCGGAATTC
The DNA here is from genome assembly GCA_050012815.1 of Thermoguttaceae bacterium. Classification (GTDB taxonomy): domain Bacteria; phylum Planctomycetota; class Planctomycetia; order Pirellulales; family Thermoguttaceae; genus JBEKIK01. The sequence goes on along the minus strand of JBEKGL010000430.1, from coordinate 3,666 downwards.
AAGGCGGGAACGAGCCTCAGTTGGTCACCGTCGTCGTACAAGGCGGCGTGCATCTCCTCGGCCTGATGGATCAAATCGGCGGCCAGGGAAGCAAGAACTTTGTCGTCGCCTTTTATAAATTCCTTGCCTAATTCTTCGGCTGCCCGGTCGAGCGCTGCCGCGGCCGGTTCGACCGCCGCCGGCGTGAACTCGCCGCCGTGAACCAGGGCGATCAACTGTTGGAGCGATTCGTTGAGTTTTTTCGCCGCTTGGCCGTCTTCGCCGTTCGGACTCGGCGTGCCGGATTGGCGCAATTCGGCGGCAAGTTTTTTCCAGGCGCCGGCCGCATTTCGCAAGCGGGTGGAAAACCGCCGCGACATGTCTTGAGGGGCTTTGGGATTGTATGTCAGATCGCGGTAACGGACGTATGACTCGATAAGTTCTTTTACGTGTTTATCGATGCCGAGGGGATTGAACTTGCCGCCTTCGGTTTCAGAGCGGACTTGCAACTCGGCCCAGCGCCGGCCGAGTTCCGGGCAGTTTTCCACTTGTTTAAGCGAGGCATAACGCAAGCGCCGCCCTTGTTTGTCGAAAAGCGGCAACTTGAGCACTTCCTGGCGCAATTGTTTGTTTTCGGCGGCCAGAAACGGCACGTCTTCCCATTTTTCCGGCTCGACCAGCCAGGTAAAAAGTAGTTCTTCCGGCGCGAATTTCCGCGGGCCGCCGTTGGGGAATAGTTTTTTGGCCTCGGCGTATTCGGGAGCGTCGGCATCGGCATCGGGCAAAGCATCCGCCGGCCAGAGCGTGGGATTCGCGCGCCCACAGATCGCTTCGACGGTCTCCCGGGCAAAGGTATCCAGGGGCATTAGCCGACCGCCTTCAAAAACCGGCAGATTCCGCCAGGCGGTCCAATCCAAGGTATCCTTTTCCGCGCAGAAAGCGAAACCAACGAGCGTGGAGAAGAAAAAGAAGATCGCGGAAATGATACGTAATGGTTTATTCATGCAAATCACTGTACTTAATGCTCACAAAACGCGATCAAAATAACGAAACAAGACTCTATTCCATTCACTTTAGTGGTCAGTAAACCGACCACCCCTCTTTATTTTCTCTCTATCCTTATCACTTTTATCCTTTTCCCCCGCTACATGGACCCTCATGTAGTAAACTACTGCAATTCCTATGACGATCAACAGGCTGCCGGTGTACTTTAAGGCGCGGCCGGGATCGTGGGACAGGGTCAAAATGGAAAGATAAATCTGATCGCGGGAGCGATCTTTGCCGGCCATCGCTTGGAACTGCCGCGTGCCGGGCTTCCAAGGGCCGTCGAAGCCCGACTGGAACAGCCGCCATGTGCGGCCGGTTTGCGGATCGGTAAAATCAACCGGGGCATTCAGGGTGATTGTGACATTCTTCTGTAAAGGCGTTCGCGGCGGATCGCCGGCAAGGAAATCGACCAGGCTGGAATAATGCGATGGCATGCCTGAGCCGGGATCGAGCTTGCCTTGAAACTTTCGCAGGAACACCAAAAATCCCAAGTCGATGAAATCCTGGGACATGGCAACGCTTACCCGGCGCGCGGGCGACTCGACCGCCTGCCGACCGTCGGCTTGCATTTGTTCATCCATGTAACCGGTCAGCCAAAATTCCTCGCTCGCCCCGTCGACCGAGAGCCGCAGTCGAACGCGGGGTTCCTGCTCGGAGGCGGAATAGTCCAATGCCTCCAGGCGGATGCCTCCGCAATCGTACAATACGCCTTGACTGCGCCGGGCCAATCGCCAAGGAAACCAGAACAATTTACTTTTATAGTCGTGCCAATCGAACGGGCCGCCGATAAACGGTAGCCGTACTTTTTCGGAAACGGTTCCTTTTTTATCCGCGGACGAAGAAATTTTAGGGCTGATCTCCAAAACAATATGCCGCGTTTCCTGGATGGCCCGGCCGGACGAATGACCTTCGACGACCGGCAAACGCGCTTCAATCCCGCATAGCCAACTCAGCAGGCAGCCGGCCAGCAATACTAAAATCCCCAAATGCGTAATTACAAAACCGGTCTGGCGGCGTTGCCAGGGAAAGCGAATTAGTGCGGCGGAAAGCACATTTATCGCCAGCAATACATTTATCGCCGGGAACCACCAGGTTTCATAAATGGCGAAATGGATCGCCGGCGTGCCGTAATACTTCTCCAAAATCGAAGCGCCGGCGATCACCGCCGCATAGCCGGCAATTAATATCACCGCCAATTGCATGGAGGCCGAGAATCGAACAAGACCCCGAAACGTTCGCATAAGCAAGCAGGAAGCGGCGGGGCAAAAAGGCGAAGGCGTCATTCTGGCGGGAAACTATTGGGGTGGTGGATTAACGCACGGTGCGGGCGTTGGAATCGCCTGTTTGTGCGGGGCTTGTCTGGGCGGCCGTTTGTGTTCGCCCGCGGGCCAGGGCCTTGAACTGTTCGTACAACTCGTTGTGTTCGCGTTCGTAATTGGCCATCTGCCGACGATCCAAGTCGACTTGCTCTTTGAGCAAGGCTATTTGCTCCTCGGACCGGATCATTTTGTTTTCCAGGTCATTGCCGTGGGTTTTAAGGTTTTCAATTTCGGCCAATTGGGCGGAATTCTGCTGCGACAGGATGCGGCTTTGGGCCTGGGCGTTGTTAAGACTCGTTTTACTGGTGAACAAACAGCCCGAGACAAAACCAACCAAGCCTAACGCCAGAAAAACCTGCCACGGCCTTGGGCACTTCATGATTCGACTCCTTTCGAACCGCCGCGTTGATTTGAATTTTTTATTTTTCAAACAATCCGATAATCGTGTCCATCAACCAAGTATTGACGCTGCCGGCCGAATTCCAAGCCCACATGTTCCGCAGAAGATCGTACACCATCGCTCCGCATAGAAGCAGGAAGAACAGACACAAGCTTAAAAAAACAATGTTCCAGACGGAATAGGGCGCTTCGGGAAAGAAGACGCCGGCCGGGGCCACTGCCGCGCCTTCGGCCACTGCGGCGGCCGACGCGCCCATGCCGGACGCGCCTAAAGGCGCCGGTCCCAGGGCAACGCCCGCGCCCAGATCGAGGCCGGGATGGCCGCCTAAACCCTCGCCGAAAATGGTCGCCATTCCTTGGCCCGGAGATACGAGCGTGGCGGCTTCATCGCCTTCGGTATCCAAGGCAATTACTTGCGAGCCGCTTTCCGACTCGTCGGCATCGGCAGTCTCTTCAGTGGGGGTGAGCAAAAAGTCGTCGTCGGCTTTCAGACCGGAGTGGGATTTGGAGCTTTCGGCCAGTTGAAGTATGTCCTCTTCACCCAATTCCAGCGATTCTCCCACACCGCTTGCGCCCAATTCCAGAGGCTCTTCCAGGGATAGACCGCTGTCGGCGGGATCGACCAGTGAAATTCCGCTATCGCCGCTAAGCGTGATGCCGCTGCCTGAACTGCCGCCGCCGATTACCGCCTCATCGTCCTCGGAGGGTTTCGAGGCGATGGCAAGCGAGGAACTGCCGGTGGGCGATTCGGAGGATGGTTTTTTGACGGCGTCCAAACCGATGTTGCTTTCGGCCAAGGTCAGGTCTTCGGCCATGCCAAGATCGAGTTCTTCAAACTTGCCGACTTTGGAATCGGGCTTGGCTTTTCCGATGGGCGGGGTGACCGATTGGCCGGAAACCTTTACGTCGCTCTCGGCCAAGT
>JBEKGL010000429.1:0-4013 GCA_050012815.1 Thermoguttaceae bacterium | reverse complement strand
GGAGGGATTCCTCAACAGCGGATGGCCCGTAAACAGGTGATACCGATCGCATCCGAACGCCTCGGTCAAATGCCGAACCAACGCGGCGCGGACCGTGGTCATTCTAATCGGCCCGTGGCGCTCGGCGGCCATCGAACTCATGCGGGTATGATCCACTGGATCGGACTCCACCACGCGGAACAGTCCCAGGGGCGGATCGACATTCAAATATGCACCATAATACGTAACCCAATTTCGCACCGCCATGCCCACGGCGGCCAATTGCCCGGTGCGTCCCCATACGCCGTGCCGGCCGGGCAGGATACTGCCGCGGATGCCCAGGTCGTCCAGGGTTTCGACGATCCCCACCTGAAGCCGTTCCAAAAAATCGCCCACCGTAAACCCATGCCAGGCAAGCGGCGCCAAGGGATAAATGGCCAATTGTCCGGGACAGTGCAGCAGGCACCCGCCTCCCCGATTGACGTAAATTACCTCGATTTCCCGGCTTTTTAAGGCCCGGCTCTCGCGATTCACGTCGCCCGGTGATCCCCCGCGCCCGATGGTTATAATATCCAGATGCTCGCAAAGCAAAAGCACGATCTGCCCGTCGTCGCGAAGGCCAATCTCGCCGAGCAACCGGCGCTGGAGTTCCAAACACCGCGAAAATGCCACGCGATCGAGAAAAAACGCCTCCAACGCAGGGGCCGATATGTCGAAATTGTTCGTTTCCTGGTCCACGATGGAACTTGAGTTTATCCCTCAAACCGGGTAAAAGATAGGGGAGGAAGATAAGAAGTGGACGGTGGGCAGTGGACAGTGGACAGTGATTGATTAATTTTGTTTAGCCCCGGCACTCGTGCCGGGTGGTTTGACGGAAGTATACACATGGCAAAACCAAAAGGCAAAAAGTCGGAAGCAGATCCAAACCAGCGGTCGATCGCCCAGAATCGCAAAGCCCACCATAATTTCCTGGTAATCGACACCCTGGAGTGCGGCCTGGTGCTGGTTGGCAGCGAGGTAAAGAGTCTGCGCAAAGGCCACGTTTCGCTCGAGGAGGCATACGCCCGGGTAAAAGACAACGAAGTCTGGCTCATCGGCTGCGACATTCCCGAATACACCGAGGCCAATCAGTTCAACCATCTGCCCAAGCGCCCGCGCAAAATGCTCATCCACCGGCGCGAGATCAAGCGTTTCGCCGCGTTGGCCTTCCAAAAAGGCCTGACCCTGGTGCCGCTTAAAATGTATTTCAAAGAGGGCCGGGCAAAGGTGCTTTTGGGCCTATGCAAAGGCAAACAAAAACAAGATAAACGCGAGGCTATGAAAAAGGCCGAAGTCCAACGCGATATGCGAAGGCAAATGTTCCGGCGGAGATAAGATAGTAAAATCTGGTTCCCACGCTCCGCGTGGGAACCAGGAGTGTAGCAATAAATTTCTATTTCACATTGTTCAAATATCTACAGTTGATCGATCGCATCTTTCAAATACTCCTGATGGTTTCCACAGCCGGTTTTTCCTGGCTGGCCATGATGGCCGTGCACGAGTGGGGCCATGTTTTTAATGCCTGGTTAAGCGGCGGCATTGTCTCGAAAATAGTGCTTCATCCTCTGGCTTTTTCACGGACCGATTTATCGGCTAATCCTCATCCGTTGTTTGTCGCTTGGGGCGGTGCAATATGGGGCTATTTAATCCCCCTGGGATTATTGGCATTTGTTCACTTCATTACGCCGACTTATAGATATTTATTCGCTTGGTGGGCAGGTTTCTGTTGCATCGCCAACGGCGCATATCTGGCATGTGGATGGCTTTTTTCCGGCGGCGGTTATGCGGCCGATGACGCCAACGTCATACTGCAAAATGGCGGCGCTCGATGGCAACTGGTCGTATTTGGACTAATTGCCGTGCCCATGGGATTATGGTTGTGGAACGGCCTTGGACGGTATTTCGGACTTGACGCGGCACACGGCAAAGTAGATCGCAAGGCCGCCGTTGGAGTAACGGTAGCGTTGTTTGTATTGGTAGCGTGCGAACTCTGCATTGCACGGTGATGCGGATGAAAAACAATATATCTATATTCCATCACACCCCGACTAATGTGGGGTGCGGCGATGGATTAGTGTTAAAAGTGGCCTCCCTTTTCATGTCCACCCGATGTATCTTTTACCAAACCAACCGCCCACACTTACCGTATATTAAATATAGCTACGTCAATACTAATATATCACTGCCATGCCCGATATTCTGCACCTACGAAACGTCAAAAAGACCTTCCGCCAGCCGGACGGGTCTGAACTGCACATCCTCGACGTTCCAGACTTTTGCGTATCCGAGGGCGAGCAGGTGATCCTGGTCGGGCCCAGCGGGTGCGGCAAGACCACGCTCCTGCACGTCATTGCCGGGATCAGCCGGCCGGACTCGGGCAAGGTCCGCATCGACGACTTCGACATCACCTTGATGAGCGAGGCCGAGTGCGACCGGTTCCGGGCCGAGCGGATCGGCTACGTATTTCAAACCTTCAACCTCCTGCCCGCCTTTACGGCCTTGGAAAACGTGCTTTTGGCAATGCGGTTCGCCCGCGGCCGGCCGAACAAGGCCAGGGCAAGGCAATTGCTCGAACGCGTGGGGCTGGGACATCGCATGACCCACCGCCCCAGGATGCTCTCGGTGGGCGAGCAGCAGCGCGTGGCCGTTGCCCGGGCGCTGGCCAACAAACCAAAACTGCTCTTGGCCGACGAACCCACGGCCAACGTCGATTCCGGCCATCAGCAGCAGATTCTGGATTTGATCCGCGAAACCTGCGCCGAGGAAAACGTGGCCATAGTGATGGTCACCCATAGCAGCGACGTGGCCGGACAGTTCAAACGCGTAAATAAACTCGAAGATTTTAATTTGGCAAGTAAACCGTCCCCTCTCCCGCCGGGAGAGGATTAAAAAACTGTCCCCTCTCCCGCCGGGAGAGGGCTAGGGTGAGGGCCGTTCCCACACCTGATCTCGGGAACGAGAAAACGCGAAAACATGACCCCGGGTGTATTCACCCGGGGCTAAATAAAAACTGAAAACTGAAAACTGTGAACTGAAAACTTAAAAAAATGAGTCTCTGGAAAATTGCATGGCGAAGCATCAGGCAGCGGACGTTGGCCTCCGGGCTGACCGCGTTTTCGATGGGCATGGGCGTGGCCCTGGTGGTCACGGTGTTGGTAATCCACGGCGTGATCAGCCAATCCTTTCGCCGCGGCGCCCAGGGTTACGATTTGATCATCGGCGCAAAGGGCAGCCCGTTGCAACTGGTCTTAAACACGGTCTTTCATCTAAGCCAGCCGCTGGAAAATATTCCTTACAGTTATTATCAGGAGTTTATCGAAGGCCGTTTCGCCCCGGCCGTGGAGGCGGCCATTCCGATTTGCACCGGTCACGATTACAAGGGCTATCCGGCCATAGCCACCATCCCCGAGTATTTCGAAAAACTCACCTACCTGGAAGACAAAAAATACAGCTTTGCCGAAGGCAAAAATTTCGAGGAGGAAAACTACTGGGACGCCGTGATCGGCGACGTCGCTGCCCGGCGCGCTGGTCTTAAACTGGGCAGTACCTTTTCGCCCGTGGCCCAGGCCGTCGAAGCAGGCGAAAAACACCACCATCACGATTTCAAAGTGGTGGGCATTCTCGAGCATACCGGCACGCCCAACGACCGGGCGATTTTCATGAACATCGAGGGCTTTTGGCGCGAACCGGCCCACCTCCAAGGAACGCCTTCAGGCGTGGCCTTCTTAAGCGGCAAAAGCGGCGCGACAAGCGAGAAAACCGCGAAAAATCAAGCCGCCGAACACGACGCCCACGACAACGACGGCCAAGATCGCGATGCCCATGAGCCGATCAACAAAGAAGTATCCGCGATCCTCGTTTGCACGCAAACCCACAAACAGATTTTAGCCATGGATCTGGAGTCCGTGGTAAACAAAGAGCACGTCGCCCAAGCTGTTTTTCACTCGCTGGAAATCGCCAAATTGTTCGACAGCATCATCGGAAATATCCAGTTG
>JBEKGL010000428.1:0-4022 GCA_050012815.1 Thermoguttaceae bacterium | reverse complement strand
GATCGGCCTTGCAGCGCAGCAGGCAGCGAGTGCTCAATGCCGAAAAAATGGCGGCGGTGGGAAAACTCGCGGCCGGCGTGGCCCACGAAATCCGCAATCCGCTGATCGCGGTCAAATTGTGGTTAACGGCAATTCAAAAAAAGCGGCAGACCGACCCGGAACTCTGCCGCGATTTGAAAATAATATCGGAAGAAATAACGCGGCTGGACGGCATCGTGCGGGACTTTCTCGAATTCTCCCGACCGCGGCCTTTGGATATCGAACCGCTGCAAATAGCCCCGCTGTTGGACGAAACGCTGGAACTCGTCGGCCGCCGATTTGAAGAAAGCCGAATAAATTTAGTGCGAAATTACACAGCCGAATTACCGCCGATTATGGGCGATGGGAAACAATTAAAGCAAGTCTTCATCAATCTTTTGAACAATGCAATCGATGTGATGCCCAAGGGCGGCGAGATCCGAGTTATCGCGGGTACAGTTTGCGATCCGGGCACGCCAAAGATGGTAGTGGTGCGCATCCAAGATACCGGACCGGGAATGCCCGAGGACGTCCGGCAGCGGCTTTTCGAGCCTTTTTTCACTACCAAGGAAAGCGGAACCGGGCTGGGCCTGTGTATCGCCGCCGGGATCATGACACGGCACGCCGGACGCCTGGTGCTGGATTCATCGGACGGCCAAGGCACTACCTTTGCAGTCTGGATTCAAGCGGCCCAGGAAAAACAAGACACAAAGTCTTTTCGCCCGCCGGGAGAGGATTAGAGTAAGGGAGTTTTGCAACAATCGAATGAGCATCAAAACCGGAGTAATGACTTATGAAAACTGTTCTTTTCGCAGACGATGACAAAGGATTTCGCGAGATATGTAAAAGGATACTGGAAGAGGAAGGCTATCGCATTGTGCTCGCACGCAACGGCACTGAGGCCGTCAGCGCTGTCAAGGCCGAACGACCTGACTTGGCGATACTCGATATCCACATGCCGCACAAAAACGGTCTGGAGGCGGCAGAGCAGATCTACGCTCTCGAACCAAGTATTCCCATTATCCTCTATACGTCAAACGACGACACTTGCACCAGAGACCGCCGCTCGCGCTTCGCCGCGTCTTGCGTGGAAAAAAGCTCTGATTTCACGGAACTGGCCCTGGCAGTTGGCAGGCTGTTGAGTCCGGGCAAGCGAAGCGGTTCATATCGTTTCGGGTTAAATCCGCTTTCCGACGGACCGGCCCCGACACAAAAGACGGCGTAGGCTGAGTTTTTCAACACGGAGGGTTGGCAGTCAGCCACAAGCCTAGAGTCTCATTTTCCTTCCAACGAATGTAGTTTTTCCGCCGTCACGCATTCGTAATGCAGGTCGCCATAGATTATGGCGTAGTTGCCGTTGTCGAGTTTCCAGCGGAGTAGAATTTTATCTTTGTCGCTTGGTCTGACGGTCTTGCCGTTGTATGCGAAGTCAGAGCTATGGAATTCGACCTTGTTAAAAAGATGGTCTCCTTCGATTGCCTTTGCGGCCTTCCCTGCATTGCCCTCTTTCTCACCGGCCGGATATTTGTCGATGCCATAAATCTTGCAAATATCATCGACCATGTGGTAGCCCTTCTCAGAATATCGGCCACCACTGGCTTCCGCATATATTCGCAGTGCTTCTGTAATCTGCGGACCGCATGCTTCCAACGTCGGCGTCTTGGGAGTTGCGTCGGTGTAACCTTCCGGCGGTGTGGTGTCAAATAGTTTCGGATCCAGATCGATATTCCATTGGATGTCTGTAATTATGTCGGTTGAGGTAGAAAATTGATGTTTTATCCCTTCGTAGCGAACGAGTACGGGCAAATTGCAGTCGATGTCGAGCCAAATTTCCGCTAGCCCAGAGTCAGATTCCGGTTCCATCTTCTTCATGTCGATCTGGAACCCGCGAACTTTTTTGCCGCCTATCTCCTTTGTGCCCAGTTCTCGATCAGCCTTGCCGGAAAACCTTCCCAAATTTTCAAGCTCCATGTCGGCAAAAACTGACGCTCCTTGGGGTTCTTTAGTGCGGTGGTAATACTTTTTCTTCTGGTGATTGATAGTTATACTCGGCTTATCAAAGGGGATAATTTCTGTCTCATTCGGACCGGGACCTTTCCACCCTGGATCCATGCTTTCGACCCGCGATGAGCCAGGAGCAATCCAATAGATAGTGCATTTGTATTCACTAACGGGCGGTTTCCCAGGTTCCGGATGATTTTTCTTTATTTGTACAATCAAGGAGTATTTAATCGATTTCGCCTTACGGATGTTTTCCGCCATCTGTTCCATCGCCGAGAGGGGCGTCGCGGCACTTCCTAACCAAAGCAACAGAATCGCTAAAACGGCTACTGCCCCGATGCCGCCTAATGCCATTCGCTGTCTCATGGTAAGTTCTCCTATCCAATGTGTAATACGATTTCTCGACCTCATAGGTTCCAACGGCCGGCTTGCCGGCAGAATCGCCATAAGCCGCTCTCGGGACTCTTCGTGTCCGCTATCGAACTTGGCGTGTGCTGCCGTCAGTTGATGCACAAGCGACTGCATTGTCTCCCCACGTGCCCGGCATGAGGCACATTCTTTCAAATGCGCGGTCAGATCGGCATCCTCGGTCAATCCCAAGGCAAGTCGTGCTAGTTGTTCTTGAGAAAAACAAGCCATTTATTTTGCCTCCCTCTTCACTTCATGGCGGCGAACCAGGGCGGTCAATCGTGCCAGGGCACGCTCCAGTAGGGCATACACCCCGGATCGCGAAAGACCGAGCAGTTCGGCCGTCTGCTGTGCATCACACTCTTGAAGGAAAAATGCGTGGATGGCAATCCGTTCCCGCTCGGATAGTTCGATAATCCGTTGCAACACGAGTTCGGTTTCCTCAGCGGAGTCGATCGCGCAGGCAACATCCGAATCGAACGCAACTTCCAACTCGTCGCTGCCCACAAACTGATGCCGGTCGCGGCGGATAGTTCGCTTTCGCTCCCTGGCCACCTGCCGGGCAATGCCCACGATCCAGCGGCCGAACCGATCCGGCTCGCGCAGCCGTGCGAGGTTTTTGTACGCACGCAGGAAACACTCCTGCGTCATGTCCTGGACCATGGGCCAGTCCATCGCTACGCCGTAAACAACCGCCCGGACCAGCCGGGCGTAGCGGTCGTAAAGGCAAGCGAACGCCTCGCGATCGCCCGCCAGAGTTTTGGCCACCAGGTCGGCGTCTGTGGGAAGGTTGTTTGCCATGGTCCCTATACTATACTAGTGGCCGCGGCAAGGAAGTCGTCCAGAAAAAAACCGAAATTAGAAAATGGATGCCATGCCCACGCTCGCCGTGGGCATGTGGCTTGTATATGGGCGCATGGCCACGCAGGCGTGGCCATGGCACCCAACTTGTAAAACCAGGTCGGTTGAGGCACTAGCCCGAAGCGCAAGCGAGGGCAACCCATTTGTAGCCCCTCGCTTGCGCTTCGGGCTAGTGTGGATTTATGAATAAGCCGGGTTAGATCAATTCTTTGGGAAAACGCGTGTTGCCGACGCGGCGGGTCAGGCCGAGCCTATCTAAATAATCCAACATCGGCAGGGCGAATTTCCGCGTGGTATCCAGCAGGTATTTAAATTGCACGCTTTCCAGGCGGCCATCTTTTTGAAGATGAGCGATAAGGATTTCGCGGGCGCGATCCACTGCCTCGGCATGAAAGAGCACGCCTTTTTCCACCTCGACGAGACGCCCGTGCTCGCGAAGGATTTTAATGATCTTTTCAACTTTATCCCGTGTGCCGCCCGTATGTCGAGAGATTTCTTCAAAACTCGGCGGATGAAAACCCTGCTCTCGGAACAATGCTTCGATCTTGTCCAATAGTCCGGCGTCTTCGTCGCGAAATGTGCTGCGATGCCCGGGCAAGGCCAGGCGTTGGTTCGTTTCCACAAGCCGGCCTTCGTTCTTCAATCGGGCAACCAGACCGTCGAACACCGATTTATCGATTGCCGACGATTGACGAAGTTGTTCCGCGGCCGGTCCCGGACTTTCGGGCGATTGA
>JBEKGL010000427.1:0-4033 GCA_050012815.1 Thermoguttaceae bacterium | reverse complement strand
CGAGCATGGTCGTAATATACAATTGCACCGCCGCGGCGTCATCCGGGGCAATGTCGAAAGCATTCCGGGCAAGCCGGGCAGCCAACGCCCTGGCGGCGACATCAGCCGGTATCCGCGCAGCCGCGCACCGATGCTGAGCTTCGTCCCAATGCCACACCTCGACTTTGCCTTCTATTACACCGGGCATTATCTGCCGGTGATTGAAGTATTTTTGGGCATTCTCCGTCAACAAACGAACCGCTTGATCCTTGGTCGGCAATGCCCCGCCTAATTTTTGCAGAGCTGCGCCGGCGGCAGCGCGCACCCTCGTATCATTTTTTTCCGAGAAATACGGTTGAAATAAAAACAGTTGCAGGGCAGGGGCCTTCAATTCGCCCAATACCGCAATGGCCTGCTCCTTTAATTTCGGATCGGCTTGCACCAAGATCTCCAACAACGGATCCACGGCCTGGCGGCCCATCGCCGCCAATGCGGTGCGAATCGCTTCTTGTTCGGCGGCCCGAGCCGGATCGGCCAACGCCTCGATCATCGCCGACACGGCCGCGCCTCGGGCATCCATCAGTCCCGAAAACGCCGCCTTGCGCTTTTCGGCCGACGGATCTTGAAGTTGTTTAATCAATTCGGCCACGCGCTCAGGATTCTGTAATTCGGCGTTTTGGGCCGCCAAAACCGCATCGGCCAATTGCCGCGATTGCGGATGCAGATCCAAGCGGGCGCCAAGTTGCACGAACATTGCCGAACCAAACTCCTCCGCCAGTTTCGCCAATGCCGGAGCGTCGAGTTTGGCATCGATTGCCTTCTGCAAAAACTTTTTAGCCAGGTCGGGCCGCTTCAGATCGGAAAGAATTTTGGCCGCCCGAATACATTCGCTCGGCGTGCCGGGCTTTGTCGCCAGTATCGCCGCCACAGCCGAATCTTCAGGCACGGCCGGCTCTTCCAAATCGGTATTCTCCGATTTGGATTTCGGCTCCTGGGCCCATGAATAATTGGCCGACGCGGTGAAAAGCAAAATAACCATCGACCAACGCACAATTCGCCATTTTCCATTCATGCTTTTTCACCTTCTCGCCTTAATACGTTCTTGCTTCATTCCAATCCAAGGCGTTTTTTCCATTGCCGAACTTGCTCTCCAACGTGTGCCGGGTTCGTCGAACCGTAGCTTGCCATTGCCGCAACGACCTTTTCCGCGCCCAGAATGTCGAACACACTTTTATCCAGCGTGGTATCGGCCGCTTGAAATTCGCCAAGCGGTAAGCCCGAAAGGCTTACCCCGCGCTCCATGGCACGCCCGACCAGCCGGCCCACCAGAGCGTGCGCCGTGCGCTGGGCAGTGCCGCGGCGAATCAAATATTCCATAAGCGCCGTGGCGTCAAGATATCCCTGATTCAAACGTTCGCCTATTGCCGCCCGGTCCAATTCCGCTCCTTCAATTAGCGGTGCGGCAAGCGACAATGAAGCTTGGACCGTATCAAAGGCGTCGAATAGCGGGGGCTTGTCTTCCTGCAAATCGCGATTGTAGGCCAAGGGCAGACCCTTTATAAGCACCAATAGCGTCTGCAAATCGCCCACCACCCGGGCGGTTTTTCCACGGATCAACTCCAGCACGTCCGGATTGATCTTCTGCGGCATGATCGACGAGCCGGTGCAAAACGCCTGTGGCAGTTTCAAAAAACTGAATTCTACCGTGGACCAAAGAATCCACTCTTCCGCCCAAGCGCTCAGATGCTCGGCTATCAGGGCCAAGACGAACACGAATTCCAAGACGAAATCGCGATCGCTCGAAGCATCTAAACTATTGTCGGCCACGGCGTCGAAACCCAACAGCCGGGCGGTCTCTTGGCGATCGATGGGCAAACTTGTGCCTGCCAGGGCGGCAGTGCCCAAAGTAAGAACGTTTGTCCGTTTTAGACAATCCGCCAGACGCCGGCGATCTCGCTCGAATTTTTCGCAATACGCCAGCCAATAATGCGCGGCCAGAACCGGCTGCGCTCGGCGCAAGTGGGTATAGCCCGGCAGAATCACGCCCGCATCCTGATCGCAACGCCCCACCAGCGCCCGTTGGACTTCGATAAGACCGTGGTCAATCTGCCCGATCGCCTCCCGCACCCAAAGCCGCAAGTCGGTCGAGATCTGATCGTTTCGGCTCCGTGCGGTATGCAGTTTTCGGCCCACATCGCCAAGGCGGTCGATTAATGCACGCTCGATGTGCATGTGGATGTCTTCCAGTTCGCTGTGGAAGGGAAATTTTTCCTGCTCAATTTCCGTGCGAATCTGCTCCAAGGCCTGCCTAATTTTTTGGCACTCATCGGCCGTGATGAGACCGACTTTGGCAAGCATTTGTGCGTGTGCAATCGAACCGGAAATATCGTGCGCGTACAGACGGCGGTCAAAGCTCACGCTTTCGGTGAACTTCTCGACCCGGCGGTCCGTGGCCTCGCTAAAAACTCCACTCCATGCCTTTTCAGCCACTATTATTTTTCCATTAATAGGTATTATCTTTTTGCAAAATTCCCAACACATTTACTCTAAATAACTTAGACCATCCTGTCAACGACAGCTTAAACAGGCTGTAGGCTATAGACGATAGGCTGTAGTTTAGTGAAAAGTCGAGAGTGCGTTATTCCAAGCCGGTCTAATCATCGGGGTTGCCTTTTCGCCTTCCGCCTTATCGTTGGGCAGGTTTCGCAGTCTCATCCAGATGATCTTTTATCCATCTTTCCAATTCTGCCCAGTCTATCGGGGGGATTTTAGATCGATCCGGCCGGAGTTTGGCTGCCTCTTTTATATACACGTGCACAATCTTGTCGGCCGGCTTATCGGTATTCCAATGAAGCATGATGCGAATGCATCGCCTTAACGAGCCGGGCACGTCCAGTTCATTGACGCACATCAGAGCTACGTCCCACCACCCCAACTGCCGGGCGGCCAGGGCTGGGAATTCGGCGTCCAAATCCCGGGTAGTCGAAAAGATCGCGCTGGCCACGTCCTCCGCCTGAATACCGTTCTGGCGAATCATCAGCGCCAAAAGCTCCCGAGCGGCCTTTAAAATCGACTCCGACGCATTTTCCTCGCACGTCGTCGCCCCGCGAACGCCTAGACATAGCATGATCGGCTCCTAGCAAGTAACGGAGATAAAAAATCGGCAATGTTTATAAGCCTATTTTACACTCGTCTTTCCATCTAGGAGAGGGCGGGGTGAGGTTATTTTTATTTACACGTTCAATCAATCAACATTTTGGTATATGATCGAAAAGTCAATCTATCGAAAAAACCTAAATAATCCAGAGCGGCGGCGGGATCCAACTTTAGGTACTTGACACCACGGGAAAAAAGTTTAGGCTTATTCTATTCTCCGAACATTTGTTCAGTATTTGACCCGGAGACATAGGCACTATCAAAAAGGAGTGTTTGCCATGAAGTGTTCGCTTTTTATTATGATTTTGGTTGTTACTGCTTTTACTTATGCCCAAGCGCAAGATGAAACCACACCTGCCTCGCCTGTGGCAAAAGAACGGTCGATTGTCGTCCCACAAGATGATAAGCCATTCACTGTGACAAAAACCGAGATTGTGCGATTGACGGGCAAAGGGATTGCAGGTGCAAAGATCACGGCCAAGGTCGACGGTCCGGCTAAGATTATATATGCGAACCTTATTTCAGAACGGGCAAATGGTTCGCCACTTGTCGGGCCGGGAAACAAGGAATTCGAGATCAAGCCGACCGGCAAAGGCAAGGTGAATGTGACTATTACCTCAACCGGGCCTCAAGGCGACGCTAAGCCGGTGGTAACTAAGTACGAGTTCGATGTGAAGTAAGGCTGGATAAGCGAAACGCGTCGCTAAAACATCGGGCTGGGATCAATTGTTCCTTCGGGGCATAATTTGGCCGAAGCTCTGCTTGCCAAAAATCAGGCCAACGTCGATTGTATGGAAAATAAGCCACCTTGTGGATTGCGTTAAATTAAACGCCAAACCATCAAGCGGCTTGCTGATGCGCGGATCTTAATTAAATTGACATCGTTCTGAGCGCAGCG
>JBEKGL010000426.1:0-4034 GCA_050012815.1 Thermoguttaceae bacterium | reverse complement strand
CAGCGTCACAATAATCATCAGTGTCCGCAGGCTGTACTGATACCAGCGGCGTTTGGGCTTCTGTTCAGTGGATTGTTCGATTGTCGGGCTACCGTCAGCTTCCATATTCAATCCCCACTAGAATAACCGCATTATACCAAAACCAATGTCATTTTAGGATGCCCAATCCGCCTATCCTGGCCACGGTTGTTTTTTTAACCAGTTTTCATTGAGATTATCCCGATAATTCAGTCAAGTGGCGTAATTTGATTGAAATTCATAAAACAATGAAAGAACACTAATCTTCGCCGATCTCCATTATTTCCTTTCATCAGCGTTGATTAGCGAGAATTAGTGTTCCTTAAACGTTCTTGAAAAAATGTGAATTTTCGACTGGAAATTGGGTCAGGCAATTTTGTAGAATGGTTCCGCCACGGATAGTAAAACGATAGCAAAACATGGCCATTAATAGCTATAATTCCAGATGGCCAACGTGGAAAAAACGCGATTTGTTCCCCAACTACATTTCGAATCCATCCCATACTAGAGCATGTAAATAAGGCGTGATAAGTAGTTGGCAAACGGCAAAAACTGTAAAATGGCAAGCCCTGAACCATTCCATTCCCCCTAATCCCTAGCCTCTAGCCCCTAGCCCCTCTTCTTTACCATGTCCGACAGTCAAACTACCGTTGCGGAACTTCGTCAGTTGGTCAACACATTCGTCGACGCCCGCGATTGGCATCAATTTCATTCGCCGAAAAATTTGGCAATGTCCTTGGCCATCGAAACGGCCGAACTCATGGAGCATTTTCAATGGATATCGACCGACCAGTCCAGACAGGTGATCGAGCAACCGGAGCAAATGACGCAGGTGGCCGATGAACTGGCCGACGTCTTTTGCTATGTGCTGGCCATGGCCAATGAATTAAATCTCGATCTTTCCATTGCCGTGCGGAATAAAATGGCCAAAAACGAACAAAAATATCCGGCCGACCAATTTCACGGCCGGGCAAAATAGCCCTACACACCGCCCGCCCGGTCGATTAAACTGGAAATAAGATATAGGCTTTAGGCTTTAGGCCGGAGGCGGGAGGGATGAATGTGGAAGGCGTGGATTTGATAGATGGTGCATGGCAGGTGATTATTACTTTACATTTTTTAGTGAGCAGTCAACTTTCAGCAACCAAATAATTTCACGTTGTCCGATGTTACATATCCGCTGTCCGATTTGAAATTCAGCATTAAGCAATTTACCTTTTGCCTACAGCCTAAAGCCCACAGCCTATAGCCTGTAAATCCACTGCCAGGAGTTTTCTTATGTCGCGCGGAACGGTCGGCCGGCCAATGGAAATCCTCATGGTCGAAGACGACCTCGAGGACGCCGGTATGACGATCGAGGCCTTGCGATCCGGCGAAGTGCCCTCTCGGATCAGCCTGGTGTGCGACGGCGAAGAGGCCCTCGAGTTTCTTTTCCAGCGCGGCAAGTTTCGCCGCGCCCCGCGCCCCGACCTAATTCTGCTGGATCTGCAATTGCCCAAAATCGACGGGCGCGAAGTCTTGTTGACAGTCAGGGCCAACGAAAAACTACATCGTATCCCCGTAGTCGTGCTCACTGCTTCGATGACGCATCTGCAAATTCTAAAAAGCGAAAACCTTCGCGTGGAAAGCTATTTGAACAAGCCCGTCGACCTGGCCGAATTCAGCCGCGTGGTCAAATCCCTCCGCATATTCATGCTCGCCGACGTGCTGTTGCCGCAATAAAGGATTCAGTGGGCAGGGTTCAGGATAGCGTCTTTGTTTGAAGTTTAATCGCGTTTTGCGCGCATCAAGTACAGTAATTTGTTCAGTATGTAAAGCCGCGACGGGCACCAACCGAAGGTTGGTCGGTCGCGCTTTGGTTGCGGCCAAAGGCCGCGCTAGGATATCTCAGGTCAAACAAGACTTGACATTCATGTCATGTAGCCGATAATAGATATATGGCTAAGGTTATTACCACTCCCAAGGCATTGAAACAGCTTGAGTCACTGCCGTCGGAAATCGTTGCTCGCATGGTCAAGCTTTACGAGCGGCTGGAGAACTGGCCGCGTGTCAGCGGCTCAAAACCGTTGACCGGCCCATTGTCGGGACACTGGCGTATGCGGACCGGCGATTACAGGTTGCAATTCCGCGTTGAAGGCGAAACGGTGATCGTGGAGAAAGTCGGACACCGTGACAGATTTTATGAAAGGTGAAATATATGTCGACTGCAATTCAAACTCTGACAATAGAGGGACAGCGATTTGTCGTTATACCGGAGAATCAGTACCGCCAATTGCTCGGTGAGAACAGGGAACCCCCGTTGCCGGAAACGGACGCCAAGGGGAATTACCCTGCCGTGGAGTCGGCCCGAATCATTTTGGCTCGCCAGCTCATTCGCCGGCGGCGCGCCGCCGGTTTGACCCAAAGCGATTTGGCGAAGCGATCTGGGGTGAGGGTGGAAACATTAAGCCGTCTGGAACATGGTAAGCATAGTCCCAACGTCGCCACTGTGGAAAAAATAGTCCGTGCCTTGGAACGTGCGGAAGGAAAGCGGAAGAAGACCAAATAAATGACTAAGCGTTCAGCTAGACATATATACGTGGCGCAGGGGGATTAGTAGAGGTAGTGAGTGGGAAGAGGTACAAGTCATTATTGAGAATCATCTCATGCTGATTTATCAAAGCACACAGTTGCAGCGATCGATGCTCTCCTGCAAGTCCAGCGATGCGAACATTGCTTCGTCTTCCAAGCACAAGCCAATCTCCAGGTCGGATTGCTCACGCCGAATACACTCGATCAAGCGTCGGTAAACCTCAGTGCGGGTGGAGCGACTGAAGCGAAGTCGCCCATCCTCTGACTTGTTTGGTCCACGATCAAGCAGTGATGATATCACATTCTTTTTGCCTAATTTGAGTTCCATCAGACGCTGGGCTTGGGGGTAGGAGCAGATGGAACCAAGCGTAATTCGTGACAATGGGACGGATGCAATCAGGGACGCCATGAAACGCCCGTAGACTTCCTGCCAATCGGCAATAGGGATGATCGGCATGACCACTGCTCGCACCGGATAGCCTATCTGTGCACAACGCCGCATAGCCTCGATCCGATCCATCACATCGGGCGAATTCCGTTCATAATCTCGAACTATTTCGGGTGCATTGACCGTCCATGAAAGAATCGTTCGCCCAGCGTGATCGAGGTCCAGCAGGTTGTCGATATCGGCGCTTTTTGTTAGGATAACCATGCGCGCATGAGGATGCCGGGCAAAAAACGGAACCATCGTCCGCGCGTAGCCGCTCAATGGCTCCAATGCTAATCCATCTTGGAGTTTTCCCAAATAGAAGGCCGTCGGCATTGCGAGTTGGTTCGCGGTTCGATTCACTTCCGCAAGGATTTCCTCCAGGTTGAGGAATATCTTCACGGTCGGCGAAAACCAGACTCCAGGTGTTCCGGCCAAATAGCAGTAGTGACAACCGTAAGGGCAGAATCCATAGGGCGAAAAATGCCAATAATTCGGGCAAGTGTTGCCTTCCTCACTGCTAAAACGCACTGCACTATTGTGCTCGCCCAGTACGAGCGTTTGCTTACCTTGCTCATGCAATCGCAATGGGTCGGTCTTGCCCAAATCAACTCGATTATGTGACACACCAAACGCTTCCAGGACTTCCGCCTCCGGGTAAGCCGCACAAATCCTCTCGGCCAATTGCAGACGGGCCTGCGTGCGATTGCTCCCCTTCGCAAGGACGATCCCAGAAGGCTTAAACAGCGATGCCGGCCGGGGATGATAATTTTCAGATAACCCATTGACCGCGAACATAAGGCCGTTCCCGTCTTGTCGGAGCACCGCACAATCTTGCCGTCATGTGAACTGTAGTATACTATAGCCGGCCGTTCCGGCTCATACAAGTCGGCTATCCGGCCCCCGCGGCGGCAATTTTTAAAGAACCTTCTCGCTTGACTTTGCAACTTATAAATTCATGCTAGAATATGATCTGTTGGACATATTTCGATGTCCGCCGGAGGGTACGCGAATGGTT
>JBEKGL010000425.1:0-4034 GCA_050012815.1 Thermoguttaceae bacterium | reverse complement strand
TCCAAAGTCGTCCTGATTTCTTCTTGGGCATATGGGTTCCACCTCCTGATCATTCTTTGTACAGTAAAAAACATAATACTCAAGACATTTTAATCCTCTTTGTCACAATCGCAATATATTTCTTTTCTCTGTCGATGCCAATGGTAGTGTTTCAGGCCAAATGGCACAAAAGTTAGGGTAGGCTGACAGATTCCTCCGGAGCCATTACCATGAGAGGTAAGGAGGAATTTCCATGAGTGAGAAGAAGCGACGGAAGTGGACGGCCAAGGAGAAGCTGCGGATCGTGCTTACATGCATGCAGCCTGGGGTGGAGGTATCGGAGGTATGTCGTCGGGAAGGGATCAACCCGAACATGTACTACAACTGGAAGAAGAGGCTTTTGGCCTCGGCGAGCCAGGTGTTCGAGGAGAAACCGAAGAGGCGGAACGTGGAGCGAGAACTGGCGGAGCAGGAGCTATCCCGGATGAAGGGCGTGATAGCGGAGATCACGGCGGAGAACCTGGAGCTAAAAAAAACGCTTTCGGACTAGAAGATCACGGGAAGATGCCGGCGGAGTTGCAAGAGCGAGTCCATGAGGAAGTGGAATTGACAAAGCGTCGCAGCGACTGGCCTGTTGGCAAGACGCTGGCGGCGTTGGGCGTGAGCCGGACGACATATTATCGCTGGCTTCGAGAGGAGGCGTGGGCCAAGGCCCAGGCGGCATTGGAAACGTTGCCCAAGAACAGTGAAGGAAAGCTATTAGAGCGTCCGGAGATACGTTCGGACAACGGAAGTTGCTACATCTCACGGGAGTTTGGAGGCGTGTTGGATGAATATGAGCTTACTCATCGGCGGATCAAGCCGCACTGCCCGGAAGAGAATGGCTTGATGGAACGTGCGAACCGCACGATTGACGAAGCCTTGGAAGGGGAAAAATTGACGGATTACCTTCAGGCGGTAAAGGTTTTAGCCCGCCTGATCCGATGGTACAACGAGGACCGATTACACAGTGCCCTGGGCTTCCTTCGGCCGGTGGACTACTACCGAGGCAAACCAGAAGAACTTTACGCCGAGCGTCGCCAGAAACTGGTTGCGGCCCGGCACAGGCGAAGAGAAAGAAACATACAACTTCGGCAGCCTACGCTGCCACTAACCAACGAGGAAACTGTTGCTTAACTTTGACAAGGTTTTGTGCCATATCCGTTGAAACAAAACAAAAGGATCGCCGTAGGACGGGTTAGGTGGTTGTCGGCAGTTGTCGCTGTCCACATCGAATAGGCATCTGAACCGCCCCAGCAGCCCCGTATATGCTAAAATCAATTGGGTGTAACAGGTCATCCGCTAGGCAACGAGCGACCAGTTTAAGTTTTTGCAATAAAAACATGCTTGCAAAATGCACTCAAATCTCAAACAAAGACCCTAATCTCTAATCCCTATTCCGCTCCCTGAACCCTGAACCCTGCCCCTTACATCGGCCGCTCGATGGTCAGATCCAACGCGTAGCGTTGAAATGGCAGGTCCGCGCGAACCACGGGAGCGGATTTGATAATCATCGTGCCCGTCGTCTTGCCGCCGGCATTGACCGTCTCGAAGACCAGTCGGCCGGGATCGTTGTTGGGGCGGCGCACATACCCGAAGCGTTCGTTCATAAAAGAGATCAACGCCCGGGGATCGCCGGTCGTGCCCCGCAATGTTATCTGCTGGACCTGCTGGGCAGGATTGAAATAGTAAGTCAGCGATCCGGCCACGTCGTTTGCTTTGGTGCCGGTCACCAGCGGCACGCGATATCCGTGCAACTGCAACAAGGCCAAATCGCTCGATACCCGCGGCCAGCGCTGCAATACCCAGGTCGGTGAAACGTCGAACCGCAAGACTTCGGCCAAGGTCGGGGTGGGCGAGCCTTCCAACCTCGAAGTCGCCGGCTGCGAAGTGGTAGAAACAGATTCGGCCGATTTATCAACGGCCTTTAATGCCTCGGTCGTGCTTGCCGTTGCAGCGGACGTGGTAGATGATTTTTCCCAGAATGCGCCCAGATGCAAATTGTTCCAGAAATCGGAAAAGCGAAACAATGTGACCGGTCCGCCCAAGGCCACCGCCAATAAAAGTCCGCTGAAAATTATCTTTTTGAACATTGATAGGCTATAGGCTGTAGGTTGGAGACTGTAGGCTGAAAGCCGATCTCTGCTTGTTTTGACGACATTGTTTATTTAAGATCGGCAAAAGTAGGAATACGGCTTGCCGACAGTTGGGACAGGCCGACGCAGATTGCCCAGATGGCAGATCGGTTTAAAGAATTACAACCGCAAAAACCCGGAAATCCCAATCCAGATTTAAAACCCAAAGCCTATGACCTATAGCCTAAAGTCTATGGCCTAAAGCCTATCGGTTCACATAGATAATCGGGGCCGCTTGGCTTGCGCCGACCACCGAATCGTTTTGTTGCAGGCCCGCGGCCACCTGTCCGGCGTCGTTGGTGAAGATATCGTCGTTTGAGCCCTCAGGCTTGGATCTGGTCAGAAATTTCACGCTGTTGTTCTCGAACAGCACGTTTTGTCCCCAGCCGCCGTGATTTTCGCTCTGATGTTCCGGCCGATCGCTGGGCGAGTCGGACATGACGGCAAAGTTGTCGCGATATAGGTTTTTCGTGGGATAGTACACGCCGTCGCGGGTATAGCCGAGATTATAGCCGTAGCTTCCGCCCAGCGTGGGCCGCAAATCGACGATCTTGGCGGGCGTTGTTAGTTCTAATTCATTATACGTGGGAATGCGAAAACTGTTGCGCTGGGCAGCCAGACGGGAATCGGGGCAAACAAAGCGGCTGACGTCGGTAATTAGTTTGTTCTGGAACAGAACCGGCGCGTAAATGCCGGCCGTGGCCAATTTGCCTTGTGAAGGCACCGCCGGGAAATATCCGCCATTAGCCTGACTGTACTGTGCCAATGCGGAGCCCAACTCGCGCAAATTTTCCTGACAAGCGGCGCGACGCGCGGAAAAACGGCTGTTCGCAATGGCCGGAAAGATCAACAAAGTAGCAGCCACCAGCACGGTGGCGGCCATGGCCACATCCAACTTCGTCATGCGCCCGATCCAACCGGGCGGAGCAACCTCGGGGCGGAGCCTTTTGGATATGGATATTGCCGCCGGCGCCGGATTGGCAATATACGAGGCCACAAATCGGCACGTGCGTTCGGCCAAACCCGCTGGCGGATCAAAATCCGTCCGCAATGCGGCCAACGGCTCCAATTGCCGCCGCAATAAATCCAGTTCCCTGCGATACTCCGGATCGCTCTCCAATTGCGCGTCCAGAGCGGCCTGCTCGTCTTCATCCAGAGCGCCTAGTATACGGCCAAGTAGTTGTTCTCGCTCGGAGTCGATCATAACATATATTATTTCGGTAAATTTAACTCTTGGGGACTGTCCCAATTATTTCACCTTTAGAGCATCTAACAAACTGACGTGTGCCACTGCTTGCTTGCAAGCAGTGCTGTTGGAAGTACCGGAAAATCACTGCTTGCAAGCAAGCAGTGGCACACAACTTATCCTTTAACTTCATTTTGTTAGAATCTCTTACTTAATTATTTCGGCAAATTTATATGACTAAATGATTCACCAAGTTTTTGCACCGCCGCATGGAGACGGCTTTTAACGGTTCCCACGGGAATATCCAGGATTTCAGCGGCCTCGCGATATTTTAGTCCTTTGAAATACACCAATAACACCACTTGCCGGGTTTGCTCCGGCAGATCGTCAATGGCACGGCGAAGCCGGTCGTATTGCTCGGCGGATTCCGCCTCTTCACTCGGCCCCGCTTCAGCGCCGTCGAGCAATTCGACCAATGTTCCCATCTCTCCTTCAATACCGCGTTCCATGCGGCGGTCAAGGCTCATTATTTTATGCCGGCGGTTGCGGCGCTGATAATCAATGGCCTGATTGGTGGCCACCGTGTACAACCAGGGCCGCACTTTACGCCCTTCCTCGAACTGATCGCATTTAAGATGCACTTGCAGGAACGTCTGTTGAAAGACGTCCTCGGCCATCTCCGCGTCGCCGAGGTA
>JBEKGL010000424.1:0-4034 GCA_050012815.1 Thermoguttaceae bacterium | reverse complement strand
GGCGGTTTTCGTAAACGGCCGAGTCTTTGAATTCAAAGGCCGTGGGCGTTGCCGGCGAATAGGCGGCCAAAAAAAGCGCGGCTGTGAGAAATATTGTGGGGGTCATTGTATTAAAACTCCTCTTCGGGCGGCAAAATTTCGCGGTTGTTTTGGGACATATTTTTCAGGCGTTCGCCGGGAAGGCTAAACCATAGGTCAACCATCGTATAAACGGCGTTTTCGGCCCTTTGTTTTTCGTTATTATTTTTGGCCGAGGCCAACTCCCGTTCTGTAAGTTCCACGGCGTGTTGCGGATCGACCAATGCCCAGGCCTTCAGCCACTGATCGCGTCCCACGCCGCTATAGCCGGAGCCGATATTGTCGCTCGTCGGCTCGATGGATTGCAGGACTTGTTTGGCGGTTTGAGGATCGACCAGGGCCAGGTACATGGCCATCACCACGCACGATTCCTGCACGGCCGCTGGAGACTCGCCGCCCTTGGTCGTGGGGCGTGTGGCCAGCACGCGGTAGACGATGCTTTCCATGTCCGGGTAGCCGATCTGGTTGGCCAGGACGGCAGTTGCCGCCGCTTGGGCCGATCTGCCTCCGCGTCCGCCGTAAAAATAGCCGGCGGGCTGTTGATATATCGCAAACGCCCGATCGATAAGCGAATGCGCAAGTTTTGGATCGCTCGGGGCGACGGCCTTGGCCAGCCAGCCAAAGGCCATGGCTTTCGAGTCCTCGTCGAGGGGAGATCGCGACGTTTGGGCGTTTTCCACCAGGCGGATGGCTTCGGCCGGACGTTTTGGCGCAATGCGATAGGCCAATTTCATCCGGGCCCGCCGGGCATAATAAGATTCCATATCTTTAAGCAGCGATTCCGCCTGCTGGACATCATCGAGCGACGCAGCGACGTCGGCCAGATAATAGTCCCGGCGGTTCTTGTCGGGAATTTTCTCGATCAGGCTTTTTGCACGGGCGATATCGTTTTGGGCCAGGGCCGCGGCAACCGCGCCGAAAACGGAATCGTTTCGCTCGGACGGTTGCAGTTTGTCGGCCATTTCGGCCGCTTCGTCGGCGAGTTTTTTTCCGGCTTCTTTGTTGCCCAAGCGCATTACCAACGCGCCCATCTGTGCGATTGAGGCGGTCCGTTGGGGTTGATCCAAGCTCCGCGCCCGGATAACGGCCTCCTCGGCGCAGCGCATGGCCTTTTCCGGATCGGATTGGGCAAAATGTTTTGCCAGGTCGTATAGCGCATAGTAACCGCCCGCGCCTTGTTTGGCGATCTGGCTCAGGGCCTCATCCAGGTCATCCTCGGCTATTTTTTCCATTGATTTAGGTTCGGGAATGTCTTGGGGCTTGACCTTGGCTTCCACGACCCATTTAGCGGCCAGTTCCGGATCGATGCGGGCCATTTTGTATCGGGCCGAGCGCCGCTGGTTGCCCGTGGTCGTTGCCCAGATCTTTTCGAGATATACATGAGCGGCCTTTTTTTCTTCTTCGTTTAGCGAAGTTGGCGAATAAGGCGGGCGCTGCACGGCAGGCTCGTCGGTTCGCGGCATTTTCAGCACCGCGTCGGTTGTGCCTGAGTTGATATGCAGCCCGGAAAAGCGAAAACCATCTTTTTCGGCGAATACAAAGACCGGTCCCTTGCGAAAACCTTTGAGGCTGAATTTCCCGGCGTCATCGGAGCGGGTTTCCATGGGTTCCGGGCCGTCGCCGGAATTGAACACCCGTGCCCCGGCCAGGGGTTTGCCCGAGGAATCGACCACGGTCCCTTCCACCGCGCCGGCCGCGCCGATAAGCGTGATCTTGCCGAAATCGTGCACTCCGCCCGGCGTGCTCTCCACTTGGCGCGTCGAGTTCTTTTCGTATCCTTTGGCGGTGACGCGGATTTCATATTCGTCGCCCGGCCACAGACCGCCGTATTCGAACTTTCCGGCGTCATCGGTTTTGCACGTGCTAAATTGAAAACCCACGCCCCCGCTGCCAAACCGCCAGTGCGCCATCAGTCCGATCTCCGCGCCCGGGAGCGGTTTGCCGGCATCGTCGACGATCGCGCCTCGCACGGTAAAGGCCGTCTTTTCCAGAATCACTACTTTAAGCGGTTCCTTCTGTTCCGCAGGTGCGACGTTCACTGGATCGGCGACGGCATTTGCCGTCCTCGCTCGGACGATATAAGTCTTTTGCGGCGAGATTTTCTTCAATGTAAACTTCCCGGCCGCGTCGCTGCGGATGATTTCGTGCAGCGAGTCGTAATCGCGAGTATCCGTGTAACGGACTTCAGCATCGGCGACCGGATTGCCGGATTTATCCACCACGATCCCTTCCAGTACGCTTGCCCGCGCCAGTTGAATCGGCTCCATCGTGGTGTCTTCCTTTTCCTTTATCTCCACGATCGGCATTTGCCGGGAAGAGGAAGGATTAACGTATTGCTCGGGAATCTGCCAGACGTTCACCTGGGCCTTGCCGGGCCGGGTATAAATGGTGAACGCTCCGGCGGCGTCGGTTGTGGCCGTGTTTTGTCTTCCGGCCTGCCCCCGCGAGTCGTTGAAGTAAAGATTCACGCGCACGCCTGCCAAGCCTTCGCCGGTCTTCTGGTCCACGACTTTGCCTTGCAGCTTGACGGCCGGTTTGAGTTCGAGTGAAACGTTGGCCGTCTCGCCGGATTTCACTTCGACGAGTCCTTTGCCATCGTAGTAATAAGCGGAGTCGTCGGCCAGTTCGATGTTCACACTGTACTTGCCGGGCGGAACCTGATCAAAATCAAAGGCGCCGTCCTTTTGCGATTCGCCTTCGGCAAAGTAGGTCACCATCGAATCGGCTTCGATATAACGTTCCCCGTCGGCGCCTTGTTGCAGACGCAGCTTGACGCCGGCCGCTGCTCCGTTGTCTTTGGAGCACGTCACCGCGCCCCGGACCGCGCCCACCGGGGCGATTTGAAATGTCGGGGGCTTTTGCACGTTCCACATCGCGTATGGTTCGCCAAAACCCTTGGCGCTGATTTTCGCGTTGATTCTTCCAATCGCCGGCACGTTGCGAAGCGTGAAAGAGCCGTCGGCGCCGGTTTCGGCGGCCAATTCGTTTCCCAGATCGGTGTGAATGAAAAAGATCTCTTGACGGAAGTTTCCATCGCGGCGTATATAGTCCCAAGCCGTGGGCCGGATTTTCGCCTTGGCTATCGGCTGACCGGAGGCATCTATCAACCGGCCTTGGCAATCTTTTACCTCCTGGAGTTTGATCTGCATTTCTTTGGACTGCGCGTTGAGAGGTGTTTGCCCGATACTATGACTACCGCCCATTCGGCCTTTTGCATCGCGGGCAAGAAATGTAATTCCCACGCCGCGATTCGGCGGATTTTCATATTTCACTTTTTCCAATTGGAACCGGCCTTTTTCATCGCTCGTGGTCTGTGCAAGGACCTGCAAACCATCGGGATATGAGCGGCCGCCCTGCAGCCAGACCTTGGCCCCGGCCACCGGTTTTTCGGCCGAATCGACAACCGTGCCTAAGAACGGACCGACGGTCTTTTCCGCCTTTTCCGCGGCCTTGTCTTGTCCAAACGCCGGATAGACGAGAAAGCCCGCTATTATCGTTGACGCCAGGATTGATCCAAACGGCACTTCGTAGAGTGATTTGAAAGGTCGCATTGTATTCTCCTCTGAAACCCCTATTATATAAATTGTCACTATGAAATAAAATGTCGACTCACATAAAAGCTTACCTCGTTCCCACGGTCCTCCGTGGGAACGCACTGTTCGCAATGCTCATCTCCCGGAGCAAGCTCCGGGGCTAAACGATAATCTCATTTCCACGGTCCGCCTTGGGAACGCACCTCACTAATCCTCGCCCGGCAACCAATGCCCGATGTGGCGGAGCATTAATTGCGGACGCTCGGCCGCCGGGGCGGTTAGTAATTCCAGGGTCGCGTCCAGGCCGGTTTGGTCCAGTTTGAAATCGGGATTCGTTCGGGCGGTCTCCATTTGTCGCTGCCAGTAATCGACTGTCTCGGCAAGGTCGGCCAAGGCCCAGGCTTGATACCAATCGCGGGCGTC
>JBEKGL010000423.1:0-4048 GCA_050012815.1 Thermoguttaceae bacterium | reverse complement strand
CGGAGTGGCTCGAGGATTTTTTGCTGGAGGCTTCGGCGGCATTGATCGTCGTCAGCCACGACCGCTATTTTCTGGATAAAGTGACCAACCGCACGCTGGAGCTTTTCCACGGCACGGTCGAGACGTACACGGGCAATTTTTCGGCGTATTGGCGGCAAAAGGCCGAACGCATGCTGGTCCAACGGCGGACATTCGATAAGCAAAAAGAGGAAATCGAAAAGACCAAGGATTTTATCCGGCGAAACGCTTACGGGATGAAGCACGCCCAGGCCGAAGACCGCAGAAAAAAGCTTGAGCGTTTGGAAGTCGATCTGGTGGCCCCGCCTCGCGAAATAGTCGCCCCGCCGATGGTTTTTCCGCCGGCTACGCGCGGGGGCGACATCGTGGTGCGGGCCGAGCATGTTTCTAAGAGTTACAACCGCACTCTGTTCGACGATCTGTCGATCGACATCATCCGCTCTCAACGCTGGGCGCTTTTGGGACCCAACGGCTGCGGAAAAACCACGCTATTGCGCTGCCTGCTGGGTTTGGAACGGCCGGACTCCGGGAGCATTGTGTTGGGGCAGGGGCTGGCGGCGGGTTATTTCGATCAGCAATTGGCCGCCCTGGATGACGACGCCGCGGTTGTGGATGCCGTCCGGCCCGCTCGAAAACAACTCGTCACGCAACAACGGCGCGACCTGTTGGCCCGGTTCGGCATAACCGGGGACACTGCCTTGCAAAAAGTATCCAGCCTAAGCGGCGGCGAACGATGCCGGGCGGCACTGGCCCGCCTGTCCGCCGACGAGGCTAATTTTATGGTGCTCGATGAACCGACCAACCACCTCGACATCTGGGCCCGTAACGCCTTGGAACGGGCGATAAAAAACTTCGACGGCACGGTGCTGCTGGTGAGCCACGACCGCTATTTTCTCAACCAGGTGGCCGACCACCTCCTGGTCTTCGAGCCCGATAGGGTACGCGTTATCGAAGGCAATTACGATGAGTATCAACTGCAACTCAGGCGCAAGCCCGATGAGATTCCGGGCAAAGCGGGCGGCAAGGATCGGCCCAAATCGGGCAAAGCAGGACAAAAGTCTGAAAAAACTTCGCAAAAATCCGTCAAATCCTCTAAAAAGTCCGCTAAAAAATCGGGCAAAAAACGCCGTTTTCCCTTCCGCAAGGTATCGGACTTGGAAGATGAAATATTCATCCGCGAGACTTTAGTGCAAGAGTTTCAAAAAGAACTTGCCCAGCCTGAAACCCTGCGCAACGGCGAGCGTGTGCGGTCGATAACGGCCAAGATAGCCGAGGAACAAGAGGAGTTAAAAACACTCTACGAGCACTGGAATGAGTCAACGGAATTGAATTGGTAGAATTTTCCGAAGCTTATCGAACAGCGATGGCAAATTATTTTGTATGACATCCCAGACGAGTTCTGAACCCTGACCACTGAACCCTTAAATTTGCTCGCCCAGCAGTACGGGCATGCGGGGGTTGCGGGTCATGATTTGATAGTAGTGCGAAGCGGGCTGGGTGAGCATGTAGACGTGTGGACGGCCGCGCTCGTCGCGGACCAAGACGCCGCGGATGCCCTCGGGAATGAGGAACCAGACGCCGCGTTCCAGGCCTAATGCGGCGGGGATGTCCACGGGCTCGGGATTCAAATGCCGCCACAGGCCCTGTTCCAAAATTTCCCGGCGGCACCAGCCGGTGCGCGGCAGCGACGATTGCCGGCCGTCGCGGTTTCCCCATTGATAAATGCCCAACCGGTCGCCGTACCAGGCCGGCAGTTCGGCCCGCGGATCGCGATACAGGAATCGCAGTTCGCGCGAATCGCCGGGCTCGCGCAGCACCAAACGTCGCCGCTGACTGCGGAGCAGCGCTTCGGGCAGTTCATCGATTGGCAGGGCAATTCCAGTACACATGGGTTTTTTTCAGTTCACAGTTTTCAGTTTACGGCTTCCTGGTTCCCACGCTCCGGCGTGGGAACCCACTTTCCCGACGCTCTGGCGTCGGACGCTGTGCTAACCAGCATTGAATTCCATTGCGTTCCCACGCCGGAGCGTGGGAACCAGGGAAGTTTACCATCCGGTTAAAGTGGGCAATAAATTGCCCACCCCTAGACATTTGCCACCCACTCTTCACTCTCCACTCTTCACTCTCCACTTTAAAAGCATGTCTTTCCGTAGATGTCGCAAATATCGTAGGAACTGGTTTCATCGCGGTATATGTCGTCCAGGGGCAGGGTGGCGCCGCTGCGCAGGGCGAATCGGCCCACCTGCCGGTTGATCGACCGCTTCACCTCGGCGATGGCCTTTTGTTTCGGACTGGCTTGCTCGAATAAACTTCGCTGGGCGAATTGGCGGGCGGTGAGATTTTCGGCGATCAGGTGCATGTAGGAGACCACTCTGCCGGCCGGCCAACAGATTTTGAGCAACTGCAAGGCGGCGGGATGTAAAATATGAAAATCGGCGGAGGCGGCGGAAAGGCTTACCCGCCACGCGGCGCCGCCACCGTCTTTAAATTCCAGATTCATGGCCAACCGGTCGCAATACACCTGATGATGGTCGAGTGCCTCGACCAGTCGTTCGGCGTTTCGGGCGACCCAGCCGGTGAGGCGGTCCGGATCGGCGGTGGCGATGCCCAGACTCCCGCCGCGGCTGAGATTTTTATGGGCGGGACGCAGGGTGTTTAGGGGCAGCGCCGGCGTGCCGTTAAGTTCCCACCACAAATCCTCGCCGCGTTTGGTCAGCAGGCGGCGGATCAGCCGGCGGTCGGCCCGGGCGAAATCCTCGCAGGTGCGGATGCCGTATGGTTCCAGGCGTCGGGCGCTGCGCCGGGCTATGCCGGTGATTTTTTCCACCGGGCGGGCGCACAGCAGCCGCTGCACGTCGGGTTGGTCCACGGCCGCGACGCAGCCGAAGGGTTTACCGGAGCTGGATGCCAATTTGGCCAGCGTCTTTGAGAGCGACAAGCCCACGCTCACGGGCACGCCGGTGTGGTCGAGAATGGCCTGTTGCAGGGCCTTCGCCTCCTGGAAATCGATTGCGGCGGCGTCGAAAAACATTTCGTCGATGGAGTAGTATTCCACGGCCGGACTGAAACAGCACGCGACATCGAGTATGCGCCGGGAAAGGACCTCGTACCACTGGAAATCGCGTTTGATGAAGATCGCCTCGGGACAAAGGGGCAGGGCGTCCCAGATGGTCATGCCGGTGGTCACGCCGCGGGCTTTCAGTTCGTAGCTTTTGGCGATCACGCATGCGCCTTGGTTGCTTAAGACTCCCACGGCCCGGCCGCGCAAGTGCCTGTGGCGGACGCGTTCGCAGGAGACGTAAAAGCAATCGGCGTCGAGATGTCCAATGCGTCTTGTCATATACATAAGTATACGTATACATCTGTATATTTTCAAGATCGGTCTGGGGACGGCGGCGGCATCAAGACAATTTGCCCGGATTATTGCCCCTGGGAAAAGTGGTGTGGAATGTAAAAAACTCCGGGCACAAGTGCCCGGGATAAACCTATGGGGGGGATTGCCAATCTAAGGGAAATAGGACTTGCCAATCCATCTTAATGGGTATTGCGCAGACTTTTTCCGTAAACATGGTAAAATAGATGAATTCCGGAAGTATGGCCGATTTTTACGAACATCAGAAAGGACCCCTGCGATGCGACGCATATTGCCGCCCGGCTGGTTGATATTGGTTCTATGTATATCGGTTTCCATGGCGCAGACCGAGACTGACAAATCCGGCGCCGAAACATCCCAGGCGAAAACCGGGCAAGCAGAGCAGGACAAAACCAAGGACAAAGAGGATAAGGAAGCCGACAAATCGCAGTCGGAAAGCGAAGTTGCCAAACAGGCGGCCAAAAAATCCAAGGTGGTTTGTATTACGTTGCGCGGCGAATATCCCGAAGGTCCGACGAGCGCCGATCTGTTCAGCGATATGCGTCCGTCATTGTCCGATATAATCGGGCGGATCGACTCCGCGGGGAAAGACAAAGACGTGGCTGCGGTGTGGATCAAATTGGAAGGCTTGTCCGTGGGGCGGGGAAAGATCAACGA